>NZ_JBHXNY010000005.1:0-186475 GCF_042719275.1 Nocardioides sp. NPDC058538
GGGGGCCCGGGTCCCGGGGGCTCGGAGTTGCGTCGCCCCCCCCCCCCCCCCCCCGCGGGGGGGGCCCCCCCTCGGCGGGGTTCAGCTGACCAACCCACCTCATCAGCATCGCCTCAGGCGCGGGTGGGAGACTGCTGCTGTGCGTGTCATCGTCGTCGGAGCAGGGATCGCCGGACTGACCGCGGCCCGCGATCTGTGGCTGAAGGGCCACCGGGTCACGGTGCTGGAGGCCTCCGACCGGGTCGGCGGAAAGATCCGCGGGGAATCCGTGGCCGGACAGACGGTCGACGTAGGCGCCGAGGCGATGCTCAACCGCAGGCCGGAGGGTGTGTCCCTGGCCCGGGAGATCGGCCTCGACGTAGTCCACCCGACGGATGCAAAGTCGTCGATCTGGTCCCGCGGCGCGCTGCGGCCGATCCCGCGGTCGATCATGGGCGTACCTCTCGACCTGGCCGCGCTGGAATCGTCGGGTCTTCTCTCGGAGGAGACTCTGGAGGTCGTACGCCGCGAACCCACGCTCCCACCTGCGAAGACGGACGATGACATCTCGGTCGGTGACTTCATCGCGTCCCGTTTCGGAGACGAGACGGCAGACCTGCTGGCGGACCCGTTGCTCGCGGGTGTCTACGCCGGCCACGCCCGCGCGATCTCGGTGAAGGCCGCTGCGCCGCAGCTGTTCATGCTGGCCGAGAAGGGCTCGCTGCTGGAGGCCGCCGCGGCGCTCCCGAGCTCGACGGTCCCGGTCTTCGCCGGGATCGACGGTGGGATGTCCCGGTTGCCCGCGACCCTCGCCGAGGGCCTCGACATCCGGCTCGACACCCAGGTCGACACCGTCACCCGGACCCCGCAGGGCTTCTTGGTCGAGCACAGCCTGATCGAGACCGGCGGAGAGGTCGAGGCCGCCGACGCCGTGGTGGTCGCGACACCCGCTCCGGTCGCCGCGAGGCTGCTCCGCTCGACCGCCCCGGCGGTCGCGCGCGAGCTGTCCGCGATCGAGACCGCGAGCGTCGCGGTGGTGACCTTCGCCTTCCCCGACCTGCCGACGGAGCTGGCCGGCAGGTCCGGCTTCCTCGTCCCGCCCGTCGAGGACTGCGCGATCAAGGCCTCCACCTTCTCCTTCGCCAAGTGGGCCTGGGTGGGGGAGCGCGGCAACTACCTGCGCACTTCCATCGGGCGCCACGGCGAGCCGCCCTCGGACGACGACGACCGTCTGGTCGCCGACTCCCTGGCTGCCCTGGCCGAGATCGCCGGGATCACCGCGACGCCGACCGACGTGCACGTCCAGCGCTGGGCCGACGCGCTCCCGCAGTATCCCGTCGGCCACCTCGACCGGGTCGCCCGGATCCGGCAAGGTCTCCGCGGCGTCCCCGGGCTCGCGCTCGCCGGTGCCTCCTACGACGGGGTCGGGATCCCGGCCACGATCGCCTCGGCGCACCGCGCCGCCGCGGACATCGGCTGAAACCTCAGGCCGGCACCCACCGCAGCGTCGAGACACAGACGTCGAGAGCAAGCTTCCATGCCAAGAACTTCTCGTCGGTCGCCGTCATGTCCAGCGGCCGGGCGATCGTCGCGGTCAACTGAAGCCCACGACGCCGCTTCGAGCCGGGGACGGGGGTCATGTAGACGATCGTCGTCACGACCACGGGCTCGTCGCCCTGGGCGGTCTTGGTCGACTCGCGCTCGTACCTGATGAACCGCTTGTCGCCGAACAGCGGCTTGGCGCCATGGTCCCGGATGATCGCGGCGACGTGGGTGTCGAGGGTCCCGCCGCTGCCGGCGTGGAACATCGTCGCGACGATCGCGCCGGGAATGATGGCGAGGCTGTCGGTCTCGGCGGTGGCGGCGAAGTAGGCCTTGACCTGCTGCTGCTTCATGAGCGCGTACGCCTGATCGAGCTGCGTACGCATGGAGGCATGCAGCTCGGGCCGGTTGATGCTCATGAAGCGCTTCTTCAGTGCCGCGTCCATCGCGGCCCGGTCTGCCTCGCCCGGGGAGTGTCTCTCCCAGCCGGGGAGGAGCTTCAGCTCGAACTCCGGCTCCTTGGTGCCGCCGAGCAGCTCGCGTAGCGAGGACTGCGGGGCGGATGCTGTCTCAGACAAGGGATGAGTCCTCCCATACGTCGAACGGGTCGCTCAGCATGCCGGGGACCGGCTCTGCCGAGAACGGGGTGCCATCGGGGCGCACGACCTCGAGCTCGGCGAGGAAGAGCGGCATGTCCGCGATGGTGAGACCGAAGATCTCGGGTGCGCCCGCCTCGACCACGACCATCACGCTGATCTCCTGCGTCGAGAAGACGAAGATGCCGGTGAGGAACTCGACGGTCTCACCGTCGACCTCTCCGGTCCTGGACGCGAGACATCTCAGTCCGGGACCGAGTCCGGCCCCGGCGTACTCATCGACGTCGAAGCCCTGCTGCCGCCACTCCTCGGGCGAGGTCGGCTCGCCGCCCCCGAGCACGACCCGCACCCGGCTGAGGACGGGCGCGGGCAGCGGCCAGTGGAGCATCGAGGCCAGCGTCCCGGGGTGGAGGTCGCCGGCGAGGTGGTGGGTGAGCAGCGCACGCGCGTCGGGGTCGACCTCGTCGGTCCAGTCGCCGTCCCAGGTGTCGCGGAGCGCGGCGAGCACGTCCTCGACCCAGGTCTCCGCACCCGCGGCGTCGAGCTCGCCCGCGTTCGGGACCCAGATCCAACGCTCTGATGGCTGGGCGATCTCAGCTTGCCATGTCTCCGGCATCATGCCTCCGAGGGTTGTCTGCTCTGCTGGTCATGGGTGCGGCGCTCGTCCAGCCCCTGGCTCGTCGAGGTGGTGCCGTACCACTCGCCTGCCCACTTCCCCAGGCCGCTGAGCCCGTCGAAGCCGGCCCCGATCTTCTGGCCCCAGGTCCCTGTGCGTATCCCCCCGTAGATGGCCATCCCGGTGGCGATGTCGGAGCCGCTCATGATGCCCACGGGAATGTCCTTGGGGGGCTTGAACGGGTTGGCCATCCAAGCGGCCCTGGTCCGGGGGACCTCCCTGAAGCCGGTGGAGATGGAGAGCGCGGTCTTGAACTTGGCGCCGAACGTGACGTTCACGGGAGGTGGGTTCAGCGGTGCCGCTCGTTTCAGAGCGAAGTTTCCGTAGCCTCGTCCGGCCGCGCCGGCGGTTTTCCCGCCGGAGGCGGCACCCTTCCCCATCGCTGTCCAAGCCTTCCCGATCTGGCCGAGCTTTCCGAAGGGGAGCACCGCGAGAACCGCTAGGAGCACGTCTGTCACCTCGCACTTGCCGGCTGAGGCCTGGACGATCTTGCCGATCAGCACCAAGGCGCCGAGGGCGAATCCGATGACGGCGACGATCCCACCGAGGAAGAGCCCGGCGATCATGAAGACCATCGCGATGGCCTCGAGGATGTTGATCAGGAAGCCGAAGATCTCCCAGAAGCCGTCCTTGATGCTGCCGGCCATCTCGTTGCCGATGCCGTTGACCGCGAGGTCGTAGGCGTCTTCCCAGGTGTCGTACTGGGCATCCCAGCTCTCGGCGTCGTCGTGCCACTCGTTGTAAGCGGTCTCCTTGGCCTGGCCTTCCTCGTCGTCGGCCTCGCGGTCTCCCGGGAGCGCCTCGTAGGCGGCCCACTTGTCGGTGCACGAGTCGACCAACGGTCCCATCTTGGCCTGGAGCTCCCCGAGGCTCGTGCCGTACGCAGCGATCAGCGGTCCCACGGGCGTGTAGAGCTCACTGGCCTCCCGCAACGTCTCGTAGGAGGACCCGATCTTGTCCTGGAGCTCAGCGACGGCCTTGCCCTGCATCTGGCCGTCGGCCAGCTCACCGGTGGCGACCTGCTCGAGGACGGTGGCCGCCTCGGACATCTGCACGCCGAGCTCTTCGATCTTGTTCCCGCGAGCGACGATCACCGCCGAGTCGCCGGTCAGAGGTTGGATCTCCCGACCCTTGGGTGACTGATCCATGACTCACTCCATCCGTCTATTTCTGCTGGAACAGCAGAGCCGTCTCGCTGTCCCAGTTCTGGAACCCCTCGACGACGCCCTTGATGTGGTCTCGCACGTCGGAGAGCTCGTCCTTGAGGTCCTTGCGCTTCATGTCCCAGCGCTGTTCGAAGTCGTCGGCCTGGCCGCGCAGCTCGCCGCGGCGGAACGGGTTCCCGATGGCGCCTTCGAGCGCATCGGAGTTGCCGACGGCGTGGTCGAACTCGTCGATGATCGAATCCAGCTTCTTGACCGTCTGATCAAGGGTCTCGATCTTGACGGAGACGTCTGCCATGTCACCACGCCTTTCCGGTGTGCACAGGGCTCGCCGAGGAAACGCGAAAGCGCTCTCAGCCGCAGGAGAACTGGGGGATCGAGGTGGCGCACAACCCGAGACAACCTGGCGATGGACACCCGAGTGGAACGCTACAACACGGCTGGGCGCGGAGGGTTAACAAACTCCCAATCGATAGTTGAAAACTGTTGATGATCTCACCGCAGGAACGCGACGATCCCGGCAAGAGCCTCAGGTGCGGCCGGTGCGACTCCGGGGAGCGACATGAACCCGTGGAACGCGGTGTCGTAGTCGACGAGCGAGACCGGCGTCCCGGCGGCACGGAGCGCCTCCGCGTATCGCGTGCCGTGGTCGCGGATCGGGTCGTGCAGCGCCGTGATGATGTGCGCGGGCGGCAGGTCGGCGTGCGAGGGCGCGCGCAGGGGAGAGGCCTGCCAGGACTCATCGCCATAGCGCTCGCCCATGTAGAGGTGGCCGAACGTGCTCATCTGCGTCGAGGTGAGCACCGGCCCGTTGGCGTTGGCGGCCTCGGAGGGGAACTTCTCGTACATCTCCACCGCCGGGTAGATCAGCACCTGGGCCCGCACCGAGGGCCCGCCCGCGTCACGGGCCATCAAGGACACCACCGCGGCCAGGTTGCCGCCGGCGCTGTCGCCCATCACCGCGATCCGCGACGGGTCCCCACCCAGGTCGGCGGCATTCTTCGCGACCCATTCCAAGGCGGACCACGCGTCCTCGACGGCAGCCGGGAACGGATGCTCCGGCGCCAGCCGGTAGGACGGCGCGACCACGATCGACCCGGTCCCCACGGCCACGTGCGAGGAGACCCACGCGCTCTGCTCCGGCGTCCCGAGACACCAGCCGCCGCCGTGGTAGTTGATGACGACCGGCGCGGCCTCCCCGACACCAGGAGGCGTGTAGATCGCGAAACGGTGCCCGTCGACGTACGTCTCCTTGACCTCGACCTCCGCGGGACGGCCGAAGAGGAACGAGGTGACCGGCCCGGTGCGCAGCCCCTCGCGCTGGGCGCGCAGTGCGATCATCTCCTCGGCGTTCAGCGGGGTCTTGACCAGGCGCTCCTGGAGGAAGGCGAAGATGCGGGTACGCAGCGGCAGCATGCCCAACACCCTAGAGGCCGGACGTTGGAGCCCGGAGGGGATCGGCGAACGGCCGTAGCGCAAAATGGGGGCATGACCGACCCGCAGGCCGACATCAAGTCCAACGCAGCCAAGATCAACGAGCTCAACGACACCATCCGCTACACGATGTGGTCGGTCTTCTCCCTCGAGGAGACCCTCGGCGACGCCGACCGCAAGGCCGAGGCGGTCGAGGTCGAGGAGCTCTTCGCCGCCTTCGCCGGCGAGGACATCGTGGTGCGCGGCACCTACGACGTGGCCGGCCTGCGCGCCGACGCCGACGTGATGTTCTGGCTGCACGCGGAGTCCTCCGACAAGCTCCAGTCGGCCTACCACCGCCTGCGCCGCACCGCCTTCGGCGGCCGGCTCGTGCCGGTCTGGTCGCAGATGGCGCTGCACCGCCCCGCCGAGTTCAACCGGAGCCACCTGCCCGCGTTCCTCGCCGACGAGCGCACCCACGACTACGTCGCGGTCTACCCGTTCATCCGCTCCTACGAGTGGTATCTCCTCGACGACAAGGAGCGCCGCCGACTGCTCGCCGAGCACGGCCAGATGGCTCGCGACTACCCCGACGTGCGGGCCAACACGGTCCCGTCCTTCGCCCTCGGCGACTACGAGTGGATGCTGGCCTTCGAGGCCGACGACCTCTCCCGCATCGTCGACCTGATGCGCCACCTCCGCGGCTCCGAGACCCGCCGTCACGTACGCGAGGAGGTGCCCTTCTACACCGGCGCCCGCGTCGAGATCGGCGACCTCCTGGAGCGCCTTCCCTGACGCATCCCTGACCGGCCGGAACGGTCTCGGAAATTCGCTGTCCGGCCGCGTACGTCTCCACTAACCTTTCCCGTCGCGGTGGCCGTGCTCGGGTTCGTGTGCCGATCCCGTCACGTCTGCTGAGACATCCACGTGACCTTGGGAGGGCAGAGACGTGGGGATGACCATCCCTGGGGAGTTGGACTTCGTTCTCGACCTGCTCGGCTATGAATGGCCGAACGTCGACGAAGATGCGGTCCGCGACGCCGCGCAGCTGCTGCGCGGACTGGAGTCGGACCTGCGTAGCACGCTCGACGAGCTGGAGATCCGGGTCAACGAGCTCGGTGACGGTGCCATGGCACAGTCGGTGAATGCGCTGATCAGGGCATGGACAGAGAACCGTACGGCCAACATGGACGGGTTGCTCGACGCGCTGCCTGAGGTCGCGAACGGGATCGATCTGCTCGCCGATGCGATCGTCGGCCTGAAGGTCAAGGTGATCGCGGAGCTGACGATCACCGCGGCACAGATCGCGGCGGCAGCGGCGACCGCGGTGGTCACCGGTGGCCTCAGCGTGCTCGGCAACGCAGCGATCATCGCCGCTCGGAAGAAGGCGCTCGACATCGCCACCGACATCGCGATGGACGAGGTGATCGGCCAGGTCGCGAGCATGGTGATCGAGCCGCTGACCGGCACGATCACCGAGCTCGCCACGTCGATCGCAGAGGCGCCGATCGTGACCGACGGAGAGGCGACCGCGTCGACCAAGCTCAGCTACGACCTGATGGAGCAGATCGCCACGGCGCTCAGTGACTGCGGCGCCGATCAGTACGACCTGTGCGCGACCTTCGCCGCCGACGTGTCCGCCCTTCCCCTCTTCGCCTCTTAGGAGACAGCTATGGCCAAGCAGATCGGCGACGTCGCCAAGGAGGCCTTCGATAAGGCGGGCGAGGTCCTCACCGAGGTCGGGGACTCGCTCAAGAAGAACGCCGACGACGTCGCCGAGGACATCCGGAAGCAGGCGGAGGCTCGGCGCCAGCTGGACGGCAGGTTGGGCCCCGGCGAATGGAAGCCCGTCAATCGGAACCACAAGTTTCTCCAGCAGAAGCTCGGCGCCGAGTTCGAGCGCCAGGTGACCGGCAAGGACGACGGGCTGGAGTTCTCTCTGCGTGGATCGATGGACAACGAGGTCAAGTTCGACGGAATTCTCGACGGGAAGCTGATCGAGACCAAGCACGGTTATGGGTCGATGATCGACTCGTGGGGATATCCCAACGGTGCCAAGGAGAAGGATTGGCTGGATCAAGCCCTGCGCCAGGTGGACGCGGCGGGCGACACGCCAGTTGAGTGGGTCTTCTCGAACAAAGAGGCAATGGAAGCGGCGCGGACCCTTTTTGAAGACTTCGATCTGCCTATTTCGGTCAGGCACCAGGACTTCGTCAATCCGCCCAGTGAATGGGACGGTTGGAATGCGCCGAAGAGCAATGGATGAGTCTCATTTCGCCACGTTGGCGAGCGGGCGGCGGTCGAGGGTGACGGCCGATACGAAGAGGGAGCGGTGATACGGTCATGAGCGTGGATGAAGAGCTGATCGCGCGAGGTTTCTGGGGCCCGCGCCAGGAGACCCCTGAGCAGGTTGCCGGGGAGCTGGGTGCATTCCTTGCCGGCCTGGATGAGGTCTTCGGAGAGAAGATCTCGTGGTCCTCACCCGCGATGCCGGGAATGCCGCTGGGAGAGCCGGATAACGCCCTGAAGGCGATCTCCGACGCGTTTCGTGAGAATACGGACGCTCCGAATCTCGGAATCAGCCAGGCTTATCGGGGGCGCGGAAATGGAATCATGGTGGCTATCACCTTGATAGTCGGCGGATATACCGAGTCTGCAAAGGTGCGAAACAGCATCGTGGTGAAGTGGCGTGGCGCCGATGTCGCGAAATTCGCCGGCCCGGTTCTTCGTCAGCTCGTCTCTGCCTGGGACCCGGATTGGGCGGCGGTCACCTCGAGATCGCTCAACGAGGCTCTCGCCGACGTGCAGCCGGCCGGAAAGCCGGGGCCGAAGCTCGGATATCTGAACTACCTCTCCGCGGGAAGGGCGCAGGCCCTTCCTGGCGGCATGGACAAGCACCTCGAGAAGCTCGACAACGGTGGCGTCGTCATCGGGTCGGGTGAGGGCGATGGCTTCCTGTCCGTTGCGAAGGTCACCGAGTTCGCCAAGGTCCTCCGGCTCAGCGCGGCCTTCTCCCCGACGCCGACGGATCGCAGCAAGCTCTGATCCGGCTCAGCGGCCTCGCAGCCGCGCCAGCGCGCTCATCCCGTGGTAGATCACGACCGCGGCGATGGTGCCCAGCGCGATGCCGGTGAAGGTGAGATCGCCGAAGGTGAGGGTGAGGTTGCCGATGCCGATGACCAGGGCGACGGCGGCGGTGAACTGGTTGACCGGGTCGGCGAAGTCGACCCGGTTGTCCAGCCAGATCCGGATGCCGATCAGTCCGATCAGTCCGTAGAGCGCGACGGTGATCCCGCCGAGCACGCCGGCAGGGACGGTGTTCAGGAGCGCCCCGAACTTCGGAGACAGCGACAGCAGGATCGCCACCACGCCGGCGACCCAGTAGGCGGCGGTCGAGAAGACCCGGGTCGCGGTCATGACGCCGATGTTCTCGCCGTACGTCGTGGTCGCCGAGCCGCCGAAGCCCCCGGCGATGGTGGTGGCGAGGCCGTCGGCGAACAGGGCCCGGCCGGTCTCGCGGTTGATGGTGTCGTCGCCGGCGAGATGGGCGACGCTGCGTACGTGGCCGACGTTCTCGGCGACGAGGACGAGCACGACCGGCAGGAACATGGGCACCACCGACCAGGACACGGTCGGGGTGGAGAAGTCGGGGAGCCCGAACCAGGCGGCCTCCTGGAACGCGGAGGTGTCGATCTGGCCCATGACCAGCGCGGCGAGGTAGCCGACGACGACGCCGACCAGGATGGAGAGCCTGGCGATCAGGCCGCGGAAGGCGACAGCGACGACGAGCACGGTCGCCAGCGTGATCGCGGCGACCAGCACAGCACCGTTGTCGGGGTTGGCAGGGTCGCCACCGACCACGTTGTTGGTCGCGGCCGAGGCGAGGTTGAGGCCGATCAGCGCCACGATCGCACCGGTCACCACCGGCGGCATCAGCGCCTCGATCCACCCGGTGCCGGTGACCATCACGATCACGCCGACCAGCGCGAGCAGCGCACCGGTGACCAGGATGCCGAAGAGCGCAGCGCCCATCCCACCGCCGCCCATCGCGGCACCGATCGGCGCGATGAAGGCGAACGAGGAACCGAGGTAGCTGGGCAGCCGGTTGCGCGTGATGAGCAGGAACAGCAGCGTGCCGAGGCCGGAGAAGAACAGCGTCGTGGTCGGCGGGAACCCGGTCAGCAACGGCACCAGGAACGTGGCGCCGAACATCGCGACCACGTGCTGGCCGCCGAAGCCGATCGTCCGGGGCCAGCTCAACCGCTCCCCGGGCTTGACGATCGCCCCTTCGCGTACGTTCTTGCCGTCATCGTGCAGATTCCAGCCGAGTCGCATCTCGCACCCTCTTCAGCTCTCGTACGGCGCGGTTCGCCGCCTGCCGAACGATAGGGCCGATTCGCGCGAGGACGGAAGCCGGACGCTCCGTAGGGTTGGACACATGACGATCCGCATCGGAGTCCAGATCCAGCCCCAGCACGCCGACTACGCCCAGATCCGCGATGCCGCCCGCCGCGCGGAGGAGATCGGCGTCGACATCCTCTTCAACTGGGACCACTTCTACCCGCTCTACGGCGAGCCCGACGGCAAGCACTTCGAGGCCTGGACCATGCTCGCGGCCTGGGCCGAGCAGACCACCCGCGCCGAGATCGGCTGCCTGGTGACCTGCAACTCCTACCGCAACCCCGAGCTGCTCGCCGACATGGCCCGCACCGTCGACCACATCTCGGATGGCCGGCTGGTCTTCGGGATCGGTTCGGGCTGGTTCGAGAGGGACTACACCGAGTACGGCTACGACTTCGGCACCGCCGGCTCGCGCCTCGACGCGCTCGGCGAGGCGCTGCCGCGCATCGAGAAGCGCTGGTCCGAGCTCAACCCCGCACCCGTCCGAAAGATCCCGGTCATGATCGGTGGCGGCGGGGAGAAGAAGACCCTGAAGTACGTCGCGAAGCACGCCGACATCTGGCACTCCTTCTCCGACGTCGAGACCCTGGAGCGCAAGCGCGGCGTGCTCGCGGGCCATTGCGAGGCGATCGGCCGCGACGTGAACGAGATCGAGATCTCGACCGCGGCGGACAGCGCGGAGGCCGCCAAGCCGCTCTACGACGCCGGTGCCCGGCTGTTCACCTACGGCGTCGGCGGTCCCGACTACGACCTCAAGCCGCTCGAGGACCTCGTCGCCTGGCGGGACTCGGTCGGCGGGTGACTGTTCACCGAGTTACCTCGGTCTGCATTCAGCCCGCGACGACCGTCCCCGTTGTCGCCTGCAGGTCCGCGTACGCCTTCGAGAGCTGCTGCGTCATCGGCCCGCGCTCGATCGGCCGGCCGTCGAGGGAGACCACCGGGGTGAGCCCGCCCATGGTGCCGGTGACGAAGGCCTCGTCGGCGGTGTGGGCGTCGGTGAGCGAGAAGTCGCCGACGTCCACAGCCAGGCCCAGGTCGGCAGCGAGATCGAGCACTGTTGCCCGGGTGATCCCCTCGGGGCACGCCCGGGTCGTCGAGGTTCGCAGCACGCCGTCGCGTACGTGGAAGAAGTGGGTGGCGTTGGTCTCGGCGATGAAGCCGGCGTCGTCCAGCATCAGGGCATCGTCGGCGCCCGCGTTGTTGGCCTCGACCTTGGCCAGGATCGAGGGGATCAGGTTGTTGTGGTGGATCTTCGGGTCGAGCATGTCGGCGCGCGGGCGGCGCTGGGCCGCGGTGATCAGCGTGATCCCCGAGTCGTCGTAGACCGGCGACTTGAACTCGGCCAGCACGATCAGGGTCGGACCCGACTGGTTGAGTCGCGGGTCCATACCGGAGGTGACCTTCACCCCGCGCGAGAGCGTGAGCCGGATGTGGACGTCGTCGCGCATCTCGTTAGCGGCCAGGCACTCCCGGATCGCCTGAGTCATGAACTCGTCGGACGGGATGTCCGAGAAGGCCAGAGCTCGCGCCGAGCGTCGCAGCCGAAGAAGGTGCTCGGAGAGCTTGAAGATGCGTCCCCGGGTGAGCCGCAGGCCCTCCCAGACGCCGTCGCCGCCCTGGGCGAGCGAGTCGAACGGCGAGATCCGCGCCTCCAGGCGGTGGCTGAGCTCACCGTTGATCCAGACCTGGAGGTGGTCGTTGCGGGGGTCATAGGTCTGCAGCATCAGTCACCCTTCTTGATATCGGGGGCCATGACATAGGGGGCGAGGCGATCGTAGTAGGGCAGGCAGCGCTCCAGCAGCGGCGCCAGGCGCGCGGGCAGCGGGTCGGCGGCGCCGGGGGAGGAGGCGGCGAACCCGGTCGAGGCCCACACCCCTGAATACCAGTGCGGAGCCCACACCCCGTCGGAGTCGCGCCGGCCGGCCGGCCACGACAGCATCGCCTCGTCGAACTCGATCCCGAGCGCCTCGCACAGCGCAGTCAGGGAAGCCCGCGGCGAGGCCAGGATCGAGGCAGCGTCGATCACCGGCCCGCCGAACTCCTCGAAGAGCGCCACCTGCTGGGGCAGCCCGAGGTCCTCCAGCGTCGGCTCCTCGCGGACCTTGGCGTACGAGGTCAGCACCCGCTCCGGGTCCCGGACCAGGAACGCGTGCGAGAGTCCGGCGAAGGCGCCGTGGTCCATCTCCGGGAGCAGGTGATGGGTCATGTGCTTCTGGTACTGCACCGCCGAGTCGACCGGTCCGGACGTGATCGCCGTGGCCACGACCCGCCAGTCGTTCGGCTGGGTGGCGAGCACGTCGTCCCGGCCCGGATGATCGAGACCCGTGGCCGAGAGGTAGGCGGCGTACAGCGGCTCGTCGAGGACCGTGCAGTCCGGCCGGTTCTCGAACGAGCGCATCAACGCCGTGGAGAGATTTCTCGGCCCTGACCACATCGCGATCCGCATGGCGGCAGGCTACTGGTCTGCAGGCTCCAGCGAGATCGAGATCGAGTTGATGCAGAACCGGTCGCCGGTCGGGGTGCCGTAGCCGTCGGGGAAGACGTGGCCGAGGTGGGAGCCGCAGTTGGCGCAGCGGACCTCCACCCGGTCCATCCCGTGCGTCTTGTCCTCGATGTATTCGATCGTCTCGCTGATCGGCTGGTAGAACGACGGCCAGCCGCAGCCGGAGTGGAACTTGGTGTCGGACTCGAACAGCTTGGCCTTGCAGGCCTTGCACGAGTAGACGCCCTTGGTCTCGGTGTCGGTGTATTCACCCGTGAACGCCCGCTCGGTGCCCGCCTGGCGCAGCACCGCGTACTCCTCCGGCGACAGCTCTGCTCGCCACTCCTCGTCGGACTTCTCCACGTTGTAACCCATGGTTGAAATGGTACGTCTGGGGTGGGAGCGCCCCGCCATTGTCAGAGTCATTGCCAATGTCGAGTCGTCTACTATACTTAAGCCCACGACGCTTCTGGAGGAGGCCACCTTGACCGCCCTTGCCAAACAGCCCCTGCTGGACGCCATCCGCACCTACGCCGAGGACGACCTGCTCGCGCGGGTGCAGGTGCCCGAGACCGGCCGCGAGTTCCACCTGCTCCACCGCGACGACGAGGTCGAGATCTGGCTGATCGCCTGGTCGCCGGGCGCCAGCACCGGCTTCCACGACCACGGCACCGCGACCACCGCCTTCACCGTGCTCACCGGCAGCCTGGTCGAGCACAACTGGCTCGGTGGTCTGCAGATCGCCGATGTCGGCCCCGGCGACGCCCGGGCGCACGACGCCGGCCACGTCCATGACGTACGCAACGTCGGCTCGCGCCCGGCGATCAGCCTGCACGCGTACGCACCGAGGCTGGACGCGATGCACCACTACCACTTTCGCGGCGACCGGATCAGTCTGATCGGCGCCGAGCCCGGCCGCTCCTGAGGGCTGAGCCGCTGACCCTCAGAAGCCGGTGATGCAGTAGGGCAGCGGGCCACCGTCGGCCATCGCCGCCCAGGTCTCGATCGCCTCGGGCGAGCCGGTGATCCGGCCGGCGGCCGCCAGGGTGCGTACGTCGACGCCGCCGAGATACAGGGCGCCGAGGGTGTCCGCGGCGAGCTCCACGGTCGGGGCGGCGTCGGTCGGAGTGACCTCCGCGACGCCATCCCTCACCGCGACCCGCCAGGCCCCGGCAGCGTGTCCGAGCGGGTCGTCGACGCCGAGGACGACCTCACCGGTGGCGTACCAGGGTCGTGCCTGAAGCGCGGTCGGCACATCGAGGACGCGCATCCACAGCATGTCGTCGATCTCGGCGCTCTTGACCGCGAACGGCTCGGCGAGCGCCCAGTAGAGCGGGTCCTGCAGCGGCGCCCGGTGCCAGGCGACCCGCTCGACGAGGTCGATGTCGGCGAGGAACCGCCACAGCCGCAGGTAGGCCGCCGGGGTCAGCGCCACCAGGTCGACGACCCGCGCCATCCGCAGCCCGGAGTCGTTGCGCTCGTCGGCGGTCTTGTAGATGGCGTAGCCGTCGGGCGTGCCGGAGGCGTCCAGATGGAGCACGGCGCGCTGCTTCGACTCGCCCTTCGAATCGCCGCCGAAGTCGTAGGCGCTGGAGAGCCAGGGCTCGTAGAACTGCGGCCGGGTGACCGATCCACGGGTGCGCTCCTGGAAGGTGCCGTAGATCTCGGCGACCGTCTTCCAGGCGTCGGCCGGCTCGACCAGGGTCACCGACCCGTCATCGGAGGGCACCTCGGGGCGGTAGCGGAACTTCGCGGTCACGTCGACCTCGACCTGGCGCAGATGGGTGGCCGTGCCGAACCCGAAGCGGCCGTAGATCGAGCCCTCGGAGACGGTCAGCGCGGCCAGCGGCACGCCCGCGGCGACCGCGTCGGCCAGTGAGACCGTCATCAGCTTGCGCAGCAGGCCCTGGCGCCGGTGGGTCGGGGAGACGGTCACGTCGCTGATCAGCAGCGTCGGCAGGCTGGCGCCGCCGCCCACGTTGACCGGCGACGTCCAGGAGGAGAACGTCGCGACCGGGATCGTGGCCGAGGAGAACTCCGAGCCCTCGTTCCAGGCGCCCAGCAGCGTCACCGAGTCGGAGCGGACGTGGTCGCGCCAGACCTGGACACCGTCGTCGTTGCCTCGGGACTGGTGGAAGCCACGCCGCGTACCTTCGTACCATCCCTTCAACAGGGCCTCGTCCCCGTCGAGGGGGTCGAGGCTGCGGAAGACGAGGCCGGGGTGCTCGAGCGCGCTCATGGTAAGAACGTACGCCGCCGAGCACCCCGATCTCGACTGGTTATTCCTCCGCCGGGCCGGTGGCCGGCACCGGCCCAGCCATCGGTCCAGCCACCTGCCTCCGGCGTCGGGACAGGAGCCAGACGGGCGCGAGTAGGAGCAGGATGACCGGCGTCCACGGGATGATGGCGCCGAGAGCGACCGCGAGGACACGGGCAGAGTCGCCCAGGGCGTCCCAGCCGGCGCTCAGCCCGGCCAGGAACCCGGGGTCGTCGTCGGAGGAGCCGCCGGGACCGGCACGGTCGATGTTGACCGTGATGGTCGACAGCGAGGTCTGGTTCTCGAGGGCCGCCTGCTGGGCGAGCAGCGAGTTGAGGTCGGCCTCGCGTCGGGCGAGCTCGGACTCGATCGCGATGACGTCACCGATCGCCTCGGCATGGGAGAGGAGCGTACGGATCCGCTCGATGCTCGTCCGGGCGTTCTTCACCCGCACCTCGGTGTCGACGACCTCGGTGGTGACGTCGGTGGTCGTGGTGTTGGAGTCGACCAGGGTGGCGGTGTCCTCGAGGTCGGCCATCGCGTCGTCGAACGACTTCGACGGGATCCGCAGGACCATCCGGGCATAGCTGGGGCCGTCGTCGTCGCTGTCGCTGGTCTCCTGCTCGGTGACCTGGCCGGCGTACCTGTCGGAGATCTGCTGCACCTGCGTTCGGGTCTTTCCGACGTCCTTCGCGTCGAGCGCGACCGAGCCGGTGGAGATGATCGACGCCTTCGTGACGGCCTGCTTCGGGGCCGCCGCGTCTGCGTCTTCCGCGGCCATCTCCGGAGCTGCCGCCTTCCCGGCTGATTGATCGGCCAGCGACTCGACCGAGCCGGAGTCGGCGGAGGATCCTCCCGATCCGTCCGACCCGCCGCAGGCGCCGAGGGCGAAGATGCTGACGATGCTGATCACAAGGGCCGCACCCGAGATAGGCCTGACCTTTGCTGTTTTCATGCCCCTAGTACGCCCGGGGGCATGAAAACGGTGCGGGAGACGGCTGGTTTCTTCAGGCCATCTTTCGGACATCTCCTTCGGGTCATCTCCGGATCAGCTCGTCGCCGCAGCCGCCACGAGATCGAGAGTCTGGGCCACGATGCCTGCCCGCATGCCGGGCAGCGGTTCACCGCTGGCGTCCCCGTCGAGGATCGGTACGTGGATGTGACCCTGCTTGGTGTCGGCCCGGAGCGCGTCGCGGAGGGCGGTGGTGCGGTAGGCCGACTCGTTGGACAGGTAGTCACCACCGCCACCGGCGACCGCCGTGGAGCCCGGCGTCGGGTCCTCCCGGGTGACCGGTGCGGTCGATCCGGCCGGGATCTCGGTGATGATCCGGTTGATGTTCACCGGGAAGGTGCCGGGCACGGCCGTCTTCATCGCCTCGACCGGCAGCGTGGTCCGGGTCCACTGCGGCTGCGGGTCGGCATGCGGTACGTCCTCGGGAATCGGGATCGTCTCGTTGACGCTGACGCGGTCGTTGTCGGGGAAGGTGCCGCGATGGGCGCCGTTCCAGACCTCCAGGTCGAAACGGCCCGCGCGGCCCTGGCTGATGGTGACGGCGGTGTCCACGTCGCGCTTGCCGGGGACCAGGTGTGGCAGGAACGCGCGCTCGACGGTGCCCTGCGCGAACGGCTCCCACAGCACCGGGAACACCACGGTCTGGATCTCGACGGGACCCTTCGCCGTATGGACGACGCGCCCGTCCATCGCCAGCGCCGTCGCCCCGGAAGGGTTCGACTGGCGGATGTTGCGATCGAGGGTGAACGGGTCGAAGCCGGAGGCCAGCACCTGCCGTGACCGGCCGGACTCGCCGCGGGCGAAGGTGGTCGACTCGATCCCGCGCGAGCTCCGGTCGAAGGCTGCCAGCACCTTCGCCCGGGCGTCCTCGGACCAGGTCCGGTACGCAGGAGCGACTCGCGCGATCTCCAGCTCGCCCGCGAGTCGGGCCCAGTAGAGCGGCCGGTCGTCACTACGCGGCAGGTCGCCACCGGCGTCGCCGCGGCCCTGCACCCGGTCGACCGCGCGCTGCCACAGCGCCCGGCCCATGAGCCGAGCCGCAGCGGTGGCGGCCCGGCTGCTGCCCGCGCCGCAGACGACCGCTCTCACCGCACCGGCGACGTCGTCGAACCCGGAGCGGGCCAGGATGTCGGTCACCGCCGGGTCGCTGAGTCGGGTGTGCTCCACCCGGGTGTCCGGCGCGGCGGCGGTCCCACACCCCCGTTGGGCGCTTGCTGTCGCGGGGGCGCCGAGGAGCCCGAGCGTGAGGGCGGCGGCCAGGGCCGCGGCGGCACCGGTCAGTGCCGTGGTTCGAGTCGACATGTGGGGGTCCTCCGAGATCGTGGCGGTCGCCGTACGTTGGAGCGGATCATGCCGGTCTCGGGACGTACTGGCCAGTGGTTGCGGGAGGTTGTCCGGGCGATTTCGCTGGGAGAGGGGCCTGGGCCGGGCTAGGTTGGCGCCATGGCGAAGACACCGGCGGCACACGTGCAGGCAGGCGAGCGCGAGGTGCGGATCTCCAGCCCCGACCGGGTGATCTACGAGGCGACCGACCGCACCCCCGAGGTCACCAAGCTGATGGTCGCGGAGTTCTTCGCGACCGTCGGCGACCCGCTGATGCGGGCGCTGCGGGATCGCCCGACCGCTCTCGAGCGCTGGCCCGACGGCTGGCGCGAGGGCATGAAGCTGGCCACCGGGCCCACCACTGGGCCCAATTCTGGGGGAGAGGGTGACGGCTTCTACCAGAAGCGCACGCCCAAGGGTGCCCCCGACTATCTCGAGGAGGTCGAGATCACCTTCCCGAGCGGGCGTAAGGCGCGAGAGATCTGCCCCACCGAGCCGGCGATCCCCGTCTGGTGCGCCCAGATGGGCACGCTGACGTTCCACCCCTGGCCCGTCCGCAGCGCAGATGTCGACCACCCCGACGAGCTGCGCATCGACCTCGACCCCCAGCCGGGCACCGACTTCGCCGACGTGGTGCGGGTCGCCGACGTCGCCCGGGAGACTCTCGAGGAGCTCGGCCTGCGCGGTTTCGCGAAGACCAGCGGCAACCGTGGCGTACACATCTACGTACGCATCCGGCCGGAGTGGACCTTCGAGGATCTGCGTCACGCCGCGATCGGGTTCGGCCGTGAGCTGGAGCGTCGTGACGGGGGAGTGACCACCGCGTGGTGGAAGGAGGAGCGCGGGGAGCGCATCTTCGTCGACTTCAACCAGAACAACCGAGATCGGACCATCGCAAGCGCCTACTCGCTGCGCCCCAAGCCCGGTGCCCCGGTCTCCACGCCGCTCACCTGGGACGAGCTGGCCGACCTCAAGGACCCGCGCGAGCTCAACCTCTTCACCGTCCCCGACCTCCTCGCCGACGGCGACCGCTGGGCTCAGATCGACGACGAGGCGTACGACCTCACGCCTCTGCTCGAGCTCTGGGAGAAGCTGCCCGGAGGCGAGCTCAACTTCCCGCCGGACTACCCGAAGATGCCGGGGGAGCCGCCACGGGTGCAGCCGAGCAAGAAGGTCGCGTCCCACTGGGACGAGGAAGGCAATCGGATCGGCGACAAATAGCAGAAGTGCCCACTCAGCGCGGATCCCCCGATCGCACGAGCAGGCACTTCCTTGTCGCTGGATCCCCCCGGAACAGCGAACCCCAAGATACTAGAGGAATGTGGTCCACAACTGCCAGGTGAAGCCGGTAACAGAGCGGTAACCTTCGGTGTGTCGCGGGTCACTTCTGTTGATTCGGCTGTCATGGGGACGAAACGACTCACATGCCGCTGATTCCCTCGCCTTCGCCGGCCTGCTCGTCGAAGTTCTCGTGCTCGATCAGGTGCAGGACAGGCACGTGAAGGTGGCGTCGGGCCTGGTGGGTCCAGTCGACGTGGAAGAACTCGGCGACCACGTGCGGGCGGGTCATGATGATCGCCTCCCGGCCGTCGACGGCCGCGACCTTGGCGCGCAGCGCCTTGACCGGGTCCTGGACGAGCTCGCCGTGGGCGGACGCGCCTGAGGTCTTCAGGACCTTCAGGGTCTGCTCGAGCGCCTTCTCGGCCTCGTCCTTGGCCTCTTCGCGCACCGCGTCGAGGTCGATCTCGTTCATCATCATCGCCGAGCCGAGATATTCGGCCGCGCTGAGCGTGCCCATCGCTGACTCGATCCGTGCGGCGGCATCCTCCAAGGGCAGCAGCACATGGTAGACCGGGTCCTCGACTCCCTCGTGGAGGGAGTGGACCCGGGTCGCGTCGTCGAGGGTGATTGCCTGCTCGACAAGGAGAACGACGTCGTAGCTCATGGCTCCGACCCTAGCCGGATTTAACGGTGCTGTTGAGCAGGACCCCCGAGCACTTCGGACAGCTCGTACGCCACGGGTTCCTCGAGTTGCTCATAGCCGCACGATTCCGGGTCACGGTCGGGGCGCCAGCGCTTGAACTGGGCGGTGTGCCGGAACCGGCGTCCCTCCATGTGGTCGTAGCCCACTTCGAGCACCCGCTCCGGGCGCAGCGGGGTGAAGGAGAGGTCCTTCCCCTGCGACCAGCGGCTCTGGGTGCCGGGGGCCCGGTCGGGATTGGCCGTGAGCCACTCGCTCCAGCGGCCCCACGGGTGGTCCTCGATCGGGACGACGAGCTCCTGCAGTTCCTGCCACAGCTCGGCGCGTCGCGCGGCCGTGAAGGACGCCGAGACCCCGATGTGCTGCAGCTCCGGCCGGCCGGCCTCCCCGGGGGCGTACAGACCCAGCAGCAGGCTCCCGAGCAGCGGGTTCTCCGGTGTGGAGGTCTTGTGCTCGCGGTAGCCGGCGACGACCACATCAGCCGTACGCGAGTGCTTGATCTTCAGCATGGTCCGCTTGTCGGGGACGTAGGGGGCGTCCAGCGGCTTGGCCATCACCCCGTCCAATCCGGCGCCCTCGAACCGGGTGAACCAGTCCTGGGCGACTTCGGGGTCGGTCGTCGTCGTGCACAGATGGACGTTGTCCGAGGCCACGTCGGCGAAGACGTCCTCCAGTGCCGTCCGCCGCTCTGTCAGCGGTTCGTCGAGGAACGACCTCTCGCCCAGCGCGAGCAGATCGAAGGCCGCATACGCAGCGGGCGTCTCCTCCGCCAACAGGGTGATCCGCGACGCCGCCGGGTGGATCCGCTGCTGCAGCACCTCGAACTCCAGTCGGTCCCCGATCGCCACGAAGATCTCCCCGTCGAGCACGATCTTCTCCGGCAGCGCCTTCCGCAGCGCTTCGACCACCTCGGGGAAGTAGCGAGTCAGCGGCTTGGTGTTCCGCGACGCCAGCTCCACCTCGTCCCCGTCCTTGAACACGATGCACCGGAACCCGTCCCACTTGGGCTCTATCTGGACGTTCTCGAGCGTTGAGAGTTTCGACGCCGGTGCTGGTTTGGCGAGCATCGGAAGGAGGGGCGGCATCACCGGAAGGTCCACGTGGACACGATAGGTCAACCAGAGCCCAACAACCCCCGCAATTGCGTCTGGCTGGATCCGGCCCGACTACGCGCTCGTACGTCAGCGGAGTTGATCCGAGAGCCGAACGTCGGACTCGGGTCGCCAATGGCTGACCTGCATCTGGCCAGGGGCCGGCTCCCGCTCACCTGTTCCACGTCAGGGTGTGAGGATCCCAGGTCGCGCGGGGCATCGAACGAGTCAGAGCCGGGTCGATGAACGGAGCGACGAGCGCGGCGGCGTCGTCGGCGGTGAACTTCTCAGCGATGGGTACGCCCTTCGCGGTGTCTGGGTATGTGCGGTGCCAGTCGCGCGGGATGTGGAAGCGGTCGAAGGGATCGATGTTGCTGAGTGCTCGTTTGGCTTCGATCGAAGTGCTGAGGTCGGCGAGGTCGACGGTCTGGGTGTGTGCCAGGACGACGAGGTCGACGAGGTCTTTGACGCGGCTGCTGGCCTTGAGGCCGGGGTAGTTGGTGGCCATGGTTGCGCAGACCTTGTCGGCCCTTGAGCATCCACTCGGACTCCTCGCCCTGGGCGAAGACTCGGGAGAGGAACCGGTCGAAACGAGCCTGTCGGATCTGGGCGTCGACCTTGGCGGCGCTGACGCCGGGGCCGGCGGTCTTGGCGGTCTTCTTGGCGGCGTCCTTGATGGCGAGCTCCAGGGCTCTCCAGTCGCCGTAGGTCTCCGGTTCAGGCATGGTGCCAGCCTTCTGGTTCCGCGCCGGCGAGCTCGAAGAGATCCTTGACCAGAGACTGGCCGGTGGACCCTTGTCGAGCGGCGGCACGGTCTAGGTACGTCGCGAGTCTGTCAGGTGCGGTGAGTCGGTCGGTGCGTACGGCGTCTTGGACGGCGTCGGCGACAAGGGAGGTGTCGGTTCCGATCTCGACGAGGTCGGCGATGGTCCGCTCCACGCTCAGCGTCGGCAGACCGTGAACCGGGATCACCTCGTCTCGGGTCAGGGAACGGATGCGAAGACGTACGTCCGCGAGTCGAGTGCCCTTGCGTGCCGGCACGATGAAGTCGAAGCTGTCAGGCAGGAAATCACCGATCCCATGCACGAGAGCCGCGGTCGTGCCTGCAGCCACGGCCGCGGCAACACCGTCCGGAGTCCGAGGCGTCGTCGCGCCACCCAGTGCGAGCCAGGTCGCGTAGAGCGCCTCGTGATCCTGTCGAGGTGCTCCCGAGATCCGGTACACGCCTTGCGCGACCCTCTCGAGCGCGCCGGCCGAAGCCATCCGCGAGAGCTGCTTGCGGGACACCCCGGCGCTCTCGGCTTGGCTGGTCGTCAGAAGTCCCCAACGGCGCTCGGCGATGGCGCCGAGCTGAGCAAGCGTCGAGTCAGCCATGACAACGATTGTACCCATTACAGGGAACAAATGTTGTCAATCTGTCCTCAAGTGGCCACTCGTCGTCTTCTCGCCGCCCTGGGGTTGGGTGATCTATGCCAAGCGCAAGCGGTCCCACTTCGGCTCGAACGCATAGCCGCCGTCGGTCGGTACGCCCTTCGCGGGCTTCGGCAGGATCGGCGGCATCACAGGAAGGTCCACGTCGCTCAGCCTAAGGGCGCCGGGCGAAATTCGGGTCAGGTCGTCACGGCGGCGTAGCGCTGCAGGAACAGCGCCTCGGTCAGTGCCATGGACGAGATCTCGCGCGGATCCACGCTCTCGTTCGGCGCGTGGATCAGCGCCTGCGGCTCCTCCACACCCATCAGGATGATCTCGGCGTCGGGGTAGGTGTCGGTGAACACGTTGCACAACGGGATCGAGCCGCCCTGCCCGAGGCTCGCCATCGGCTTCTCGTACGCCTCGAGCATCGCCTTGCCCATCGCCTGGTAGGCCGGTCCGTCGGTGGTGGCCCGGAACGGCGAGCCGGTGGCTTCCACCTCGATGGCGACGTGAACACCCCAGGGCGCGGTCCGGTGGAGGTGCGCTTCGAGCGCCTTCTGTGCCACGTCCGGCGTGAGCCCGGGTGGGATGCGGAGGTTCAGCCGGGCCGCGGCCTTCGGCACGATCGCCGCCGCCGAGCCGACCACAGGTGGGCAGTCGATGCCGAGCACCGTGACCGCCGGCCGGGCCCACAACATGTCCGAGACCGAGCCGTCGCCGAGCAGCTGGACTCCGTCAAGCAGCCCGGCGTCGCTGCGGAACTGCTCGGGCGGGTACGGCTGGCCCTCCCAGCGTCGGGTGTTGTCGAGCCCCTCGACGGTGGTGTTGCCGGCTGCATCCCGCATGCTGGCCAGCATCGCGATCAGGGCGGCGAGGGCGTCCGGAGCCGCACCGCCGAACATGCCGGAGTGCACCTCCGAGGTCAGCGCCTCGACCGATACGACCACGTTGACCATGCCACGCAGGCTGACGGTTGCCGCCGGCTGGCCGACGGCCGCGTTTCCGGTGTCGCAGACCAGGATCGTGTCGGCGCGGAGCAGGTCCGCGTTGTCGACCACGAACGCCTCCAGCCCCCCGGTGCCCTGCTCCTCGGACCCTTCCACGACCAGCTTGAGGTTCACCGGTACGTCCTGTCCCAGGGCCCGGAGCGCCAGGAGGTGCATGAGGATGTTGCCCTTGCAGTCCGCCGTCCCGCGGCCGTACCAGCGCCCGTCCTTCTCGACCAGCTCGAACGGCGGTGTCTGCCAGGCGGCGTCGTCGAGGGGTGGTTGCACGTCGTAGTGGGCGTACAGCAGCACCGTAAGCGCATCCGGTCGTGTGCACTGCCGAGAGCCCACGACGGCGTTGCTGCCGTCTGCGGTCTCCGCCAGCCGGGCATCGTCGAATCCGAGAGCTGCGAAGTGGTCGAGCACCCATTGCGCGGCACGGTGGCACTCCTCGGGCGGGAACTGGCGCGGGTCGGCGACCGACTTGATGGCGACCAGCTCGGCCAGCTCCGCCCGCGCCTGGGGCATGAGCTCGGTGATGCGGCTCCTCAGATCCATGTCCTACTCACCCGCCACGTCATCGGTCTCGAGGCCGTCGACGAACTCGTTGAAGTCGTCCAGCTCGTCGGGGCAGTAGATCTCGATGATCAGCTTCTGGCCCTGGAAGACCCGGCTGTCGGCGACCACCGGGCGCGCCCCGGGGCCGGTCGCCCCGTTCGAGAGCTGCGACAGCAGGACGGCGCGACTCAGCGCGTCGTTCGGGTCCTCGCAGGTCGCCCCACCGTCATCTCCGAGGACCCGCACGATCTGGTCCCGGTCCGGGGTGCGAGCGCCCGCGTCCTCGAGGGCCGCGATCAGCTCGTCGGCCTTCTCCTCGGCGTTGCGGGTCTCCCGGGCGGAGCTGAAGGCGATCAGCCCCGCGACGACGAGGACGCCGAGGACGACCAGGGCGGTGATGTAGATCCAGCTGCGTTCGCGCGTGCTCTGCGTTTCCGTCGGGGTGCTCATGACGGGGTCACCTCCTGCGGCTCAGGCTGCTTCCACGACGGCTTGCGGAACCGGTAGAACAGGAACGGCACGAGGAGCCCGAGTCCGAGTGCGCCGCCGCCGACGATGGCGAAGTAGAGACCCGAGTTTCCGGCCGAGAACTGCGATGGCGGGATGAAGCCGACGAGCAGGGCCGCAAGAGAGGCCGCGAAGCCGATGCCGCACATCCCGACCAGCATCGGTGCGCGATAGCCGCGCGGATGATCCGGGTGTTTACGGCGCAGCTGGATCGCGGCCACGAACATCAGCAGGTACATGATCAGGTAGACCTGGGTGGTGATCACGGAGAAGACCCAGTACGCGCTGGACACGTCCGGGATCAGTGCGTAGGCCAGGCCGATCACGGTGGTGATCAGCCCCTGGACGACCAGGATGTTCTGCTGGACACCGTTCTTGTTGAGCTTCTGCAGGAAGGGCGGGAGATAGCCCTCTTGGCGCGAGATCAGCAGCAGGCCCTTCGAGGGCCCAGCCAGCCAGGTCAGCATGCCGCCGAGGGAGGCGGTGACCAGCATGATGCCCACGATCGGGGTCAGCCACTGCCAGCCGAAGTTCGCGAAGACCGCGTCGAAGGCCTGCATCACGCCGGCGGTGAGGGACAGCTCCTCCGCAGGCACGATCCAGCTGATCGCCAGGGCCGGGAGGATGAAGATCGCAAGGACCAGGCCCATGGCCAGGAACATCGACTTCGGGAACTCCTTGCCCGGGTTCTTCAGCGAGGACACGTGAACCGCGTTCATCTCCATGCCCGAGTAGGAGAGGAAGTTGTTGACGATGAGCACGAGGCTCGAGAGCCCGGCCCACACCGGGAAGATGTTCTCGGAGGTCATCGGGGCTGCGGACTCGTTGCCCTGCCCGAGGAAGACCATGCCGAGAAGGATCAGCACGACGCCGGGGATCAGGGTTCCGATGATCAGGCCGCCGCTGGCGAGACCCGCGACTCCCTTGGTGCCACGTGAGGAGATCCAGACACCGGACCAGTACACGACGATGATCACGCACGCGGTCCACACGCCACTGCTGGCCAGCTCCGGATTGAACACGTACGCGAGGGTGCTCGCCACGAACCCCAGCAGACTCGGGTAGTAGAAGATCGTCATGGCGAACTGGCACCACACCGCCAGGAAGCCCATCGGCTTGGAGATCCCCTCCGAGACCCACTTGTAGATGCCGCCTTCCCACCCCGAAGCGAGCTCCGCGGAGACCAGTGAGGTCGGCAGCAGGAACACGATGGCCGGGAGCAGGTACAAGAACACACAGGCCAGGCCGTAGACCGCCATCGTCGGCGCCGCACGCAGGCTGGCGACCGAGCTCGTGGTCATCATCGCCAGCGCCACCCACGAGATCCAGGCGGTGGGCGGAATCTTCGCCCGCGTCGCCAGGTCCGCTGCTGCGTCCCCTGCGCTCATGGTGACCACCGCAGCGGGGCGGGGATCCTGCGAGATCTGGACATCCTCATCACTCCTTGCGAAAAGCGACGGCAGCTGATGGCTCAGATTAGAAATGACGCTCGCGCGGCTGGATCATCCTCAACGGATGATTCGTGCCTGGGTCCCTGTGGTTATGGTCCGTACCAGGAGGACACGATGACCACGACGCAGTCACCAGTGCCGATCACGACCGAGGACTATGCGGCCCGGATGGCCCGTGCCGTCGCCGACGCGACTGAGGTGGGGCTGGACGGGCTCCTCGTGACGCCCGGTCCTGACCTGGTATGGCTCACCGGCTACCGGCCCACGGCCATCACCGAGAGGTTGACGGTGCTCGTGCTCGCTCCCGGCCAGCAGCCGACGCTGCTGGTGCCGACCCTGGAGCGGCCGGACGCCGAGAGTGCCGTGGGCGCACCGGGCCTCTCGATCGTCGACTGGGTGGACGGCGAGGATCCGTTCGCGCGCGCCAGCACCTTGATCCCCGCCCACGCGACGATGGGAATCGCCGACTCCGCCTGGGCGATGCACCTGCTCGGACTGCAGGACGCGCTGCCCGAGTCCTCCTACCGGTCGCTGACGCAGGCCCTCCCCATGCTGCGAGCGGTGAAGGATGCCAAGGAGCTCGCCCGGCTGGCTGCGGCTGGGGCCGCCGCGGACGCGGTCTACGAGCAGATCCTCGGAGTCCGGTTCGCCGGCCGGAAGGAGACGGAGGTGGCCGCCGACCTGGCCCGCCTGCTTCGGGAGTTCGGGCACGAGCAGGTCGACTTCACGGTGGTCGGCTCGGGCCCCAACGGCGCCAACCCTCACCACGAGGCCGGCGCCCGCACCATCGAGGTCGGCGATGCGATCGTCCTCGACTTCGGTGGCCTGATGTACGGCTACGGCTCGGACACCAGCCGCACGGTCTGCGTGGGCGAACCTTCCGCTCTTGTCCGCGAGGTCCACGAGGTCGTCCGTGCGGCGCAGCAGGCAGGAGTAGAAGCGGTCCGCCCAGGCGTTTCCTGCCAGGAGATCGACCGCGCCGCTCGAGAGGTGATCACGGACGCGGGGTACGGCGAGCGGTTCATCCACCGCACCGGGCACGGCATCGGCACCACGACGCACGAACCGCCGTACATGATCGAGGGCGAGGAGCAGTCGCTGGTGCCTGGGATGTGCTTCTCCGTCGAGCCCGGGATCTACCTCCCAGGGGAGTTCGGGGTCCGCATCGAGGACATCGTCACGGTCACCGTCGAGGGCGGCAGGCGTCTGAACAACACCGAGCGCGACCTGAAGGTCGTCAGCTGAGGCCTGATGTCACTGGGACATATCGCACTACTCGGTGGGCAGGAGCGCGGTAGACAGCATCACCCGTTGCTTCCCGGCGGCCTCGCCGGCGTACGGGGCGATGAGCTCGTTGAACCCTTGCTGGATCCGGGCGAGGTCCTCCTCGTCGACGTACAGCGCACCGGTGCCGAACCCGAGGTGGCTGCGGGTGACCTCGCCGAGGGCGAGTGAACCCTCGAACGTACGGAGCAGCTCGCCGATGAACGCGAGGAAGCCGGCTCGGATCTGCTCGTCGGAGAGCGTCGCCAGCTCGGCCTGCTCGACGTGAGCCATCCGCTCGCCCAGCGTGTAGGTGCGCTCGGTCGTGCCCCGCACCCGCCGCTCCGACGCCACGGCGAGGAGGCCGGCCTCGACGAGGGTGGCGACATGTCGGTACAGCGTTGCCTGGGGGACATCGGTCAACAGCTCCCGGAGCTGGGCGGTGGTCAGGTCGCGACCACCCACTGCCTGCAGAACCCGCAGTCGTACGGGGTGCGCGACGACCTCGGAGATATTGCCTTGCGACGGCATGTGACTCCCATTATTATCATTCTTAGAATGTTCCTGATCTGATCATATTCTAGGAGATGAGATGACCACTCTCAACGTCCAAGACGGCCTGCTGACGCTCACCTTTCCCGGCTGGGAGCGGCTGATGGCGGGCCGCGGGGGCTACTCCGTCGCCATCGGCGCCGTCGACTCGGTGGAGGTGCTGCCGGACTGGAGCTCTGAGGTCTTGGGTTGGCGTACCGGCCTGGTGATCTCCGGTCTACGCAAGCTGGGCACCTTTCGACACCCAGATGGCACCCGCAGGCTGGTCTCGATGACGCGTGGGCTGCCTCTGCTGCGGATCCGGTTGCGCGACCGGGAGGTCGGTGCTGGCTTCGACGAGCTGCTGGTCAGCGCTCCGCAGGCCGCCGAGCTGGCGTCGGAGCTCGACGCTCTGGCTCGGCCATGAGTGGTGCCGCGGCCGTGGGCGTAGAAGCGGTGGGGAGTGGGGTGCTGTCCGGCCCGACTCTGAAGGCCGAGGGTCTGGCCAAGTCCTTCGGGCCGGTGCCGGCGCTGACCCGGGTCGATCTGCTCGCCCGACCGGGACGGGTGACCGGCTTCATCGGGCCGAACGGCGCGGGCAAGAGCACGACCCTGCGCATCCTCACCGGACTTGTCCGTGCCGATCAGGGGACGGCGACGATCGATGAGGTGCCCTACACCGCGTTGAGCTGTCCGCCCCGAGTGCTGGGTGTCGTCGGCGACCTGGCCGGCGCCCATCCGGGGATGACCGCTCGGGGGCACCTGCAGACTCAGGCCGCCCTGATCGGTGTGCCCGGCGACCGGGTCGAGCAAGTGCTCGAGGAGACCGGCCTGCGCTCCGCGTCGCGTCGACGAGTCCGCGGCTTCTCGACCGGAATGCGCCAGCGGCTGGCGTTGGCGACGGCCCTGTTGGGGAAGCCATCCGGGCTGATCCTCGATGAGCCGACCAACGGGCTGGATCCCTCGGGCATCGTCTGGCTGCGACGTCTGGTGCGAGCCTTCGCCGATGCCGGCGGGACGGTGCTGGTTTCCAGTCATGTGCTCACCGAGCTGCAGCAGGTCATCGACGATCTGGTGCTCATCGAGGGTGGCCGCACGCTCTGGTCCGGTTCCTTGAGCGACTTCACCGGTGACCACGCCTCACTCGAGGAGGCCTACCTGAGCATGATCGAGGAGGAGATGGCATGCGACAGCTGAAGAACGCGATCCGAGGTGAGGTCGTGCGGCTGACCAGGACGCGGCTGCCCCTGTGGACGATGGTGGCTGCGGTGGCGTGCGGTGGCCTGCTCATAGGTCTTGTGGCCCTGACCGGGCCGGAGAACGCCACTCCGCCGATGCCTGGGTTGGACACTGCCGCAGGCGTGTCCGGAGTCTTGAGTCTCCTTGGCGTCGCCCTCTTCGTGCCTGCGCTGATCGGCACTGTGGCGATCACGGGCGAATACCGGCATCGGACCGTAGCCACCACCTTCCTCGCGGTGCCGAATCGCGGTCGGGTGCTGGTGGCCAAGCTGATCGCCTACGGGGGTCTTGGTCTGGCGTACGGAGTGGTCCTGACGCTGTCCGCGGTCGCCGGGATCCATGCAGGGACCTCCGCGCACGGGATCGAGCCGGGGCTCGGGCTCGACGCCATTCTCGGCACCACGGCGAGGTACGGCGCGGCCGCAGTCATCTACATGCTGCTGGGCGTCGGCATCGGAGCCGTCGCGCGGCACCAGCTTCTCGCGATCGGGATCACGCTGGGCTACTTCTACTTCATGGAGAACCTGATGATGATTCTCCCTGGAGTCAACATCGCCTATCCCTTCCTTCCCGGTGGAGCCACCGCCGCGCTCACCGGGTCGACCGCGCTGTTGGAGATGATCGCCGCCGAGGCGGGCGTGAGCGGCCCCGTCGTCCAGGCACCGTTGACAGGCGCGCTGGTGCTCCTCGGCTACGCCCTGGCCTCCTCGGCGCTGGCCGCTGCCGTATCCCTGCGTCGCGACGTCACCTGAGCCTGTTCGAGGTGCGGACGCTCGCCGTCAGGGCTCAGGCGTGGCCGCCCTGGACTTCCTTGGCGGCGGCCTTGATGTCATCCGCCTCGACCTTCTCGAGGGTGGACTCGACGATGGTCTCCGCCCGCTCGAGGGCCTTGCGGATCTTGATCTCGCCGGGGTCGGAAACCAGGGCGAGCAGGCCGGAGTGTCCTGGTGTGATCGCATTCTCGAGCTTCTGCTCGAGCTCGTGGTTGTGGTGGCGCTGCCGTAGCTTTCCGACGAGGGCTCCGGCCCCGCCGGCCACAGCGGCGCTGCCGAGGATCGAGGGCGGGAAGATCACGCCGAGCGCGACGCCGCCGACGACGCCCCACTTGAGTCCTGACTTCGTGCTGTGGTCGGTCGCCTTCTGGATCTCCAGCTTGCCCTCGGCCGAGCGCCTGACCACGATGACGCCCTCGATCTCGACGCTGCGGCCGTTCTCGGCCGACTTGAGGGCCTCGTACGCATCCCACGCCATGTCCGTGTCACTGAAGTCCGCGATGATGAGGGTGTAGGCGCCGTCGGACACGGAGGCCGCGTTCACCTCGACGTCGGGGTTGGTGGTCTCGTCTGCCATGACATCCGCTCCTTGGTGGTTGAGGTTCCACTCTCGAACGGTCATGGCACGGCGGCATCACCCGTAGCGGGTGGGGTGGGCGTGCAGCTAGGACGAGCCGATGATCACTGGCCTTGACGCGACCGGCGCCAGAACCCCCACGCCCACGTGAGGAGCAGGGCTCCCAGGATCGACCCGATCAACCCGGTCGGGTGGAGATCGAGGCCGTTGCCGGTCGCGAGGCTGAGTCCCAGGCCGCCGATGAAGGAGCCCAGGAG
Source organism: Nocardioides sp. NPDC058538 (assembly GCF_042719275.1). Classification (NCBI taxonomy): domain Bacteria; kingdom Bacillati; phylum Actinomycetota; class Actinomycetes; order Propionibacteriales; family Nocardioidaceae; genus Nocardioides; species Nocardioides sp. NPDC058538. The sequence goes on from NZ_JBHXNY010000005.1 coordinate 29,472, forward strand.
GCCGGTCACCGCCGCGGTGGTCCAGTCGATCTCCTTCATCGAACGACCGAGAATGAGCTGGGCCACGCCGCCTGCCACGATGCCGAACAGGATGATCGCGATGATGAGCATATTGGCAACCTACCGCATCCAACCGCTCTCATTCCGACGTTGAACAACACTTCTCGGTCATGGCGCCCTGGTCCGGACGGCGATGGGTAGCACGGCTTCGAGCAGGCCTCGACCAGGTCGACTTCACCTGCGAGATCAAGCTCCTCTTCGTCTCGTACGTCATCGACGACGGCAACTCGTCAGCGGGCGGGGCGCGGGGTCGGGCCACAGTTGGTCGAGCCGCCGGGGCCGCTGGGCGGAGGCGTGTCGAGACCAACGCGGTCTCTTCATGCTGGGGAAGGCTCGGTTGGCGACTGTTTTTCGGGTCAGGGTTCGCCGCCGACCCGGTCTTTGAGTGTTTCTCGACCGCGTCACCGGCCGCGACGCCGCCGGGGTGAAGCCCCGATCCGCAACATCGACCACGTCGAACGCCACGCCGACGGCGGCCAAACCAGCGCCGAGAACCTGCAGGGTCTGTGCGAGCGGTGCAACCAGGCCAAGGAAGCCCTCGGCTGGCGAGCCCGGCCTGGACCCGACGGCAGCATCATCACCACCACCCCCACGGGGCACGTCTACACCAGCCCACCACCGGATACCTGGGCTCAGCACCCCCCGCCACTGTCGCGAGCAGAGCTCATCCTGCGCAACGTACTCCTCGACCACGATGTCGCGGTATGACCCTGCCCGACCTCTGCCGGCGGGAGCCTGCCTGACTGCGAATCAGGGCCAGCGACGTGGGTTCGCCTCCCAAGGTCAGTCGGTGGGCGGTCGCTGCCACGTCCGGACGGCGATCGGTAGTCCTATCCCTCCGGGCCGTCGGTGTCGTAGATGGTTCGGATCCGCTCGTTCATGGCCGCTTCGAGGTGGTGGATCATCGCGGCTTCCGCGGCCGCGGGGTCACCGGAGCGGATCGCCTCGACCACGGCCGCGTGTTCGGTGAGCGTCTCGTGGCCGGTGGATCGCTCGAAGTGGAGCCGGAAGATGTGGAGATGGCCATGTGTGCGTTCCAGGGCGCGGCGTGCTTGTGGGCTGCCGGAGAGTTCGGCGACCAGGCTGTGGAACCGCTGGTCGTGCTCGGTGAGCCGGCGGTAGTCGTCGTAGCTGGTGCCGGCTGGCGCCGACGCTGACCCGAGCTCCTCGGCCAGCAGCGCGCGTCCGACGTCATCGATGCGTTCGGCGGCACGTGCGGCGGCCCACGGCTCGATGAGGCGTCGGAACGCGAAGAGATCGTCGAACTCCTCGCGGGTCAGCAGCGGTGCGGCGCGGTAGCCCTTGAGCGCTTCCTTGGTCGCCAGTCCTTCCGACTCCAGGCGGGTCAGTGCTTCGCGCACGGGCGTGGGGGAGACCCCGAGATCACGAGCCAGGCCATCGATCGACATCCGTTCTCCGGCCGCCACGACCTGGTCCATGACCAGCGCCTTGACCGCCTCGTAGACATCGTCCACCAGCGCCCGCCGCGGCTGCAGCCGATAGGACTCGGGTGTTCTGCCCGACTGCCGTCGGCCGAGCCGGTCCGGCGGCCCGGGAGTGCTGGTCATGGGTTTGTGTACCACGTCGTCTCCTGCGGCGCGAACCGCGGCTGAGTTCGAGAAGTTGAGAGAGAGGGGTTGATCTTTTCTGGTGATGTGCGCCACTGTGATAGCCATCACCTCAAATCCTATAGGATCTATGAAAATCGGAGAAGCGATGACCACTCAACGGCCCGCCCCACGGTCCGCGTTGCAGCAAGACCTTGCGCTCCCGCCCCCACCCGAGGGCCTCATGGGCCGTCGACCTTCCCCCGCCACCGTCTTGAAGTTCTTCGGTCCCGGGGCAGTCATCGCCTCGCTGACGATCGGCAGCGGCGAGTCGATCCTCGCCTCCCGCGAGGGTGCTGTCTTCGGGTACGCCGTGCTGTGGGCGCTGATCGCGGCGGTGATCGCCAAGGGAGCGATCGTCTACCAGTCCAACCGCTACATCGTGCTGACGGGCGAGCACCCGATGACCCGGTTCGCCCGGGTATTTCCCGGGCCTCGCGGCTGGTTCGCGGCCCTGCTCGCAGTGGTCTGCTTCCTCTCTTTCCCGGGCTGGTCCAGCGGCGTCTCGCGGGCGCTGGGCGACTACCTCTCCCAGCTCGGGGCAGGTCCCGCGCTGCCGTTGGCCTTCGCGGTGCTGGTGACCGCCGCCTTCGTCTCGTTCCTGGGCGGCTACGCACTGATGGAGCGGATCCAAGTGGTCATCGCCGGTGGCATGACGCTCCTGGTGGTGGTCGCGGTCTTCGTCGCTCAGCCCGACTGGCTCGGTGTGCTCGGCGGCTTCGTCCCCGGCGGACTGGAGTACCAAGGATTCGTTGCCTCGGCCTACCCCGAGATCGCTGAACGCTCGGTGTACATCGAGCTCGCCGTCTTCCTCGGCGGCATCGGCGGCGGCATGTACGACTACATCGGCTACACGGGCATGATGCGCGAGAAGCGCTGGGGCATGCTCGGCCACCGCGACATCGATGCCATCTCCGACTACTACGCAGCCTGCGAGCCGCGCTCGGTCGTCCCCCTGTCGACCAGCACCGAGAACCGCGAGCGTGCCCGAGCCTGGAGCCGAGCCCCGATGATCGACCTCTGCGCGGCGTTCATCGCTCTCTCCATCATCGGCGTCGCCTTCATCATCAACGGCGCGACCATTCTCGCCGCCGACGAGGTCGTGCCCGACGGCAACGACGTACTGAGCTACCAGAGCGCCTTCTTCGGAACCGTCGCGCCGATCTTCGAGTACTTCTATGTGATCGCGATCGTGATGGTCCTCTTCGGCACGGTCTACGCCATGTGGGAGGCCTACACCTGGACCGCGTACGAAAGCCTGGGCGCCCTCAGCGAGAAGGTCCGCGAGGCCGGTCAGCGCTCAATGCGGCCTTGGGTCTACGGCTGGACCTTGGTGGGAGCGAGCGCGATGCTCCTCACCGGCGCAAACTTCGTCTCCCTCATCACCCCGGCCTCGATCGTGGGCGGCATCATCGCCTCCGGCATCTACGGTTTCGGGCTGCTGTACGTCGACCGACGCATCATGCCGGCCGAGTTCCGGATGAGCGGCCTGCTGACCACGCTCGTCACGCTCGGCTCGGTGTTCCTTGCGGTCGCAGGCACCATCGCGCTGGCCGACTTCGCGGGTCTCCTCGAATCACGACCGTGACGACCGGCATGTCCGTGGAGAGGACCGACCAGTTGCCGGCGGTAGCCCCCCGTCCGCGGCCTCGAGTCCGGCACGGCATCCTGGCCGCTGGGCTCGCAATCGTCGCGCTCCTGCGCGCCGGTCAAGGCGACTGGTGGTGGACGCTCGTGTTCGCCGGTGGCGCCGCGACCGAGGTCGCCGCCTGGTTCTTGGAGCGCCGTCGAGCGCCGTCGGCGGTGCCCGTGTCCGTGTCCGGCCCGACCACGCCGCCCGATGCGGCGGTGCTGCTGAAGTCGCTCGAGGCGCATCGGCGGGCCAGCCGTACCTGGACGGCACTGACCGTCCTCGCGCTTGCCGTCGCCGGCTCCTTGCTGGCAGGAGCCCCGGCGCTCGCCACGGTCGTAGCCCTCCTCGGCGTCGCTGCCTTGGCGCTGCGCCGCCGCAGCCTGCGCACCTGCGCACAGATAGAGCGGCTGCTGGACGCAGCCGAGGACGGAGAACCGTGACGACCGCGACAACGACGGGTGAGCCCTGGCTCACCGACCTGGTCCTGCTGCCTGAGCCGGGCGACAACGTCGGCGTGGCGCTGCGGACACTCGCGTCGGGCACCCCGGTGCGGCTTCCCGACGGGCGAGTCCAGCGGTTGCCCCACACGGTCCTCGAGGGGCACCGGCTGGTCGTCGAGCCGGTCAGGAGCGGTGCACCGCTGCTGTCGTGGGGCACCCCTTTCGCCATCGCCGAGCAGGACCTGCTGACCGGGGACTATGTCTGCACCGCGAGCACCCTCGCGGCGCTGCGGCAGCGTGACGTGCAGGGACTCCCGACCGAGCCGACCGCACGCAACGTCGCGATGGACCCCTTCGTGCTCGACCCCGCCGAGCTGCGGTTCGGTGCGCAGGCCGTCAGTGACGACCGGCGTACGTTCCAGGGCTACCGGCGCGCCTCCGGGGGCTGGGGCACCCGCAACCACGTCGTGGTCGTCGCGGTGACCTCGCGCGGTTCATCGTTCGTCACCGAGCTCGCGCGCCGCTTCGAGGGTGAGCGCAGCGACACCTTCGACGGGGTCGTACCGGTCGCCCACACCGAGGCTGGTGAGGACGTCACCCCCAACAACGTGTCGATGGTGCTCTCGGTGTTGGCCGGCTTCCTCGTCCACCCCAACGTCGGGGCCGTGCTGCTGGTCGACGAGCCGGGGTCGGTCATCGACGCCGAGCGGGTCCGCGCCCAGGCCCACGAGCTCGGTCTCGGCGACCCGGTGGTGCCCTGGCAACGGTTGACACGTGAGGGCGCCTTCGCCGCCGACCTGGACCGGGCCACCGACGTTCTCCGGGGCTGGATCCCCCAGATCTCCGAGGTCCGTCGCGAGCCCGCTCCACTCTCCGAGCTGAGCGTGGCTCTGCAGTGCGGTGGCTCCGACGCCTTCTCCGGGATCTCGGCGAACCCCCTCGCCGGCGCGCTCGGCCGAGAAGTCGTGGCCCGGGGCGGCACTGCGGTGCTGGCGGAGACCGATGAGCTCATCGGTGCCGAGGGCTTCGTGCTGGAGAACGTGCGCGACGAGGAGACCGCACGGCGATTTCTGCGCAAGGTCGAGTCCTTCAAGGAACGGGTCGGGTGGCACGGCCAGACCGCCGAGGGCAACCCGTCAGGTGGCAACGTCTACCGCGGCCTCTACAACATCGTGCTCAAGTCGATCGGCGCCGCGCGTAAGCGCGACCGCGCGATGCGGCTGGACCACGTCGTCGACTACGGCGAGCCGATCCCGGGCACCGGCTTCGTCTTCATGGACAGCCCGGGCAACGACCTCGAGTCGGTGGCGGGGCAGGTTGCCAGTGGCTGCAATCTGGTCCTCTTCACCACCGGAAACGGCTCCATCACCAACTTCCCTTTCGTGCCGACGCTCAAGCTGGTGACCACCTCCGCGCGGTACGAGCTGCTCTCCTCCGAGATGGACATCGACGCCGGTCGCTACCTCACCGGCACCCCGATGGAGGAGCTCACCTCCGAGTACCTCGACCTCCTCGTCGAGGTTGCCTCCGGAAGGCCCTCAGCGGGCGAGCGAGCCGGCCACAGCCAGGTCTCGATCTGGCGCGAGTGGCGTCAGACGGGTCCCCGCGAGGGCGTCGCGGTGCCGCCCGACGGCCGACTCTCGCGTGAGCTCGAGGACTTCCCGGCGGATGACCGCGACGCCCTTCTCGAGGGGCTGCCACTGCCGGCCGTCGCACCTTCGGCGGCAGCACCGGACCTGTCGTACGCCGCGCACGGCACCGAGACCGGCGGGGTGCCGGAGCAGGTGGCGCTACTGCTCCCGACGAGCCTGTGCTCGGGACAGATCGCCGTCCGGCTCGCCCGGCAGGCCGAAGACGAGGGCTGGTTCGGCAACACCGTCGACCGGGTTGTCGCACTGCCTCACACCGAGGGATGCGGCGTGACCAGCGGCGCGGCGGAGGAGACCTTCGTGCGCACGATGCTCGGCCACCTCACGCATTCGCACGTACGGCTCGGGCTCCTGCTCGAGCACGGCTGCGAGAAGACCCACAACGACTACTTCCGTCACCGCCTGCTGAGCGCGGGTGCCGACCCCGACAGCTTCGGCTGGGCGAGCATCCAGCGCGACGGGGGCTTGGAGGCGGTGGGGGAGCGGGTGCGTACCTGGGCCCGTTCTGCCGCTGCCCACCTCGACCCGCCCGACGCGGTCTGTGCCGACCTCGGCGGCCTGAGCCTCGGCCTCGAGGCATTCGGTGACCTCACGCCGGTCGCCCGGGAGCTGCTGGCCACCGTCGGCGGGTGGGTGGTCGCTGCGGGCGGGTCGGTGTTGCTCGGAGACCGTGGCAGCCTGGTTCGCGACCCAGAGTTCCGTCGCCTCGTGTTCGGCAGCGACGCGCAGGTCGCCCCGACGCTCGCACACGGACAGCGGGCGGCAGTGCCGGGCTGGCACGTGATGCGGATGCCAGGCTCGGACTGGCTCGAGGTGGCTACCGGTCTGGCCTCAGGTGGGGCGCAGCTGCTGCTGGCCCACGCCGTCGGTGGCAGCCTCACCGCTCCGCGGCTGGTGCCGCTGGTCCAGGTCACGACCGACCCGGCGACCGGCGAGACCTTCGGCCCTGACCTCGACAACGTGCTGACCGGACCGGCCAGCGCTGCGGCGTACGACGTGGTGGTGCTGTTGCGCCAGGTCGCGTCCCGCGAGCGCGTCCCCGCCGCTGCGGCCCGCGGCGACGTCGGTTTCCAGGTCACCCGTGGGCTCCTGGGCACCTCGATGTAGTCCCTATCCGCACCGATCCGCGCACCACCACCACGACGAGAGGAACGACCTCCACCATGCACCTGCTCCGCTACGCGACGGCCGCTGGCGCGAACCGCGTCGGCGTCCGTGACGACGACGGCGTGCTTCGCCCGCTCACCGACCACGCCACCATGGCAGACCTTCTCACCCTGACCCGCGACCAGCTTCGCGAAGCCGTGACCCGGCCCGGTGGGCTGGGTGAGCCCGAGGACCCCGACACGGTGGCGCTGCTGCCCCCGCTGGACGGGCGCGGCGAGGTGTGGTGCGCCGGCGTCACCTACGAGCGCTCCCGCGGTGCGCGTGCGGAGGAGAGCGTCGAAGCCTCCGTCTACGATCGTGTGTACGCCGCGGAGCGCCCCGAACTGTTCCCCAAGTCGCCCGCGTGGCGGGTCGTGACCGACGACGAGCCGATCGGAATTCGAGAGGATTCCGGCCACGACGTGCCCGAACCGGAGCTGGCCCTGGTGGTCAACCGCCACGGCGAGATCGTCGGGCTGGGCATCTGTGACGACGTATCCTCCCGATCGATCGAGGGCGAGAACCCGATCTACATCCCGCAGGCGAAGATCTTCTCCGGCGGGTGTGCGGTCGCGGCCGCCGTGCGGCCGGCCTGGGAGGTCTCCGATCTCCACGACCTGACGATCACGATCGACGTCAGCCGGGACGGAACCACCGTGTTCGGTGGTTCCACGTCGACCTCGCACCTGGCCCGTCGGCTCGAGGACCTGGTGTCCTACCTCTGCCGTGCCCACGACTTCCCCGACGGGGTGGTGCTCGCCACCGGGACCGGCATCGTCCCCGAGCTCGACTTCGCCCTGCTCGCCGGAGACGTCGTCACCATTGACATCGAGCACGTCGGCCAGCTCCGCAACACCGTCCGCGTCGGCCGGGAGGCCTTCGAGTGCCTCGCGGAGACCCCCCAGACCCGACCCACCCTTGGTTTCCTCCAGGAGGCACGATGACGACCACTGCCCCCACCCAGGACCTCGACGACGTCCTCGCTGCAGCGGAGGCTGCCGCGGCGGCGATGGCCGCCAGCCCCCCCCGCCCAACGTGCGAGCTGGTTGCGTGCCGCGGCGGACGCCCTTGACGCCGCCCTCGACGACCTGGTCCCGGTTGCGATGGAGGAGTCCCATCTGCCGCGACCGCGCCTCACCGGTGAGGTGGGACGCACCAGCGGCCAGCTGCGGATGTTCGCGGCCGCCGTCGAGCGCGGCGGCGTCTCGGGTCTCGTGCTCGACGGTGCTGAACCCGACGCATCCCCTGTCCCGCGTCCCGACCTGCGCCGGATGTTGGTGCCGGTCGGTCCGGTCCTCGTATTCGCGGCCAGCAACTTCCCCTTCGCGTTCAGCGTCGGGGGCGGCGACACCGCCTCGGCGCTCGCGGCCGGCTGCCCGATGGTCGTCAAGGCCCATCCCGGCCATCCGCAGACCTCCCGCGACACCGCCCGGGTGCTGCGCGACGGACTCGTCGGTGCCGGCGCACCCGAGGGCGTCCTCGGACTCGTCGAGGGCGTCGACGACGGGGTCACCGCACTGCAGGACCGACGGATCCGGGCAGCCAGCTTCACCGGCTCGGTCGCCGGTGGCACCGCCCTCCACGAGATCGCAGCCTCCCGCCCGGACCCGATTCCCTTCCACGGTGAGCTCGGCAGCATCAACCCAGCGGTGGTGACCAGCGCTGCCGCGGCGGTCCGCGGGGCAGACCTGGTCACGGGCTTCATCAACTCCTTCACCCTGGGTGTCGGCCAGTTCTGCACCAAGCCGGGGCTGCTGTTCCTGCCGGTCGGCCACGGGCTCGAGGATGCGCTCGCAGAGGCGACCGGTGCCGGCACCGGACCGATGCTCCACGACGGCATCCGGGGCGCCTTCGACTCCGGCGTCGAGCGGCTTCGCAAGGTCGCCGGCGTCGACGTGCTCGCCGAAGGGGACGGGGATGCTGTCGATCCGCGGCCCACGTTGCTTCGCACCGACGTCGCGACCTTCCTCGCCGAGGCGAGCATCCTCGCCGAGGAGTGCTTCGGTCCCGTCTCCGTCGTCGTGGAGTACGACGGCACGAGCGAGCTGCTCGAGGCCCTCGACCGCATCGAGGGGTCGCTGACCTCCACCTTGCACGCAGAAGACGACGAGGTCGAGCGGCTCGGCGAGGTGGTGACCTCCTTGGCCGCCCGATCCGGCCGGCTGGTGTGGAACGGCTGGCCCACGGGTGTCGCGGTCTCATGGGCGATGCAGCACGGGGGTCCGTTCCCGAGCACCGTCGGCCCCGCGCACACCAGCGTCGGCGTGACCGCAGCGCGCCGCTTCCAGCGGCCGGTCTGCTATCAGGACACCCCGCAGGCCGCGCTGCCCCCGGAGCTGCGCGACGGCAACCCGCTCGGTCTCGAGCGCCGCGTCGACGGCGTGGTGACCACCTCATGACCGAGATGTTCGACGCCGATGGCAACAAACCGAAGGCTGCTGCGGTCGGGCCGCCGCCGAAGGGTCGACGCAGCCACGAGCACTGGTTCGGCGAGGAGGGGCGGCAGGGGTTCTTGCACCGCTCGTGGATGCGGAACCAGGGGTTCACCGACGAGGTCTTCGACGGACGACCGGTCATCGGCATCTGCAACACCTGGTCGGAGCTGACTCCCTGCAACGCGCACCTGCGCGAGCTCGCCGAGGCGGTCAAGCGGGGCGTTTGGCAGGCCGGTGGCTTTCCGCTCGAGTTCCCCGTGATGTCGCTGGGCGAGACCATGTTGCGTCCCACCGCGATGCTGTTCCGCAATCTGATGAGCATGGACGTCGAGGAGTCCCTGCGCGGCAACCCGGTCGATGGCACAGTGCTTCTCACCGGCTGCGACAAGACCACGCCAGCGGCGGTGATGGGCGCGGCCAGCGTAGATCTGCCGGCGCTCGTGGTCACCGGTGGTCCGATGCTCAACGGCAAGTTCCGCGGTTGCGACATCGGGTCCGGCACGGCGGTGTGGCAGTTCACGCAGGACGTCAACGCCGGCCGGATGTCGCCCGCTGACTACCTCGAGGCCGAGAAGGGGATGTCACGCTCGCGCGGTCATTGCATGACCATGGGTACCGCCTCCACGATGGCCAGCATCACCGAGGCGCTCGGCCTCCAGCTGACAGGGTCGGCGGCCGTCCCCGCCGTCGACTCCCGCCGCTTCGCGATCGCCCAGAGGGCCGGGCAACGCATCGTCGAGATGGTCCACGAGGACCTGCGGCCCAGCCACATCCTCACCCCCGAGGCCTTCGCCAACGCCGCTCGCGTCAACGCCGCGATCGGCGGCTCGACCAACGCCGTGATCCACCTGCTGGCCATCGCCGGGCGGGTCGGCGTCGACGTCACGCTCGACGATCTCGACCGGTGGGGTCGCGACGTGCCGTGGCTCGTCGACCTGCAGCCATCGGGCCGTTACCTGATGGAGGACTTCTTCTATGCCGGCGGAGTGCCCGCGGTGATGAACCTGATCAGTGAGCTGCTCGACAAGGACGCCATCACCGTCACCGGACGCACCATGGGGGAGAACATCGCCGGCGCGCGCGTCACTGAGAACACCGACGTGATCAGGCCCTTCGCGAACCCGATGGGCTTCGGCGCCGGTACAGCCGTGCTACGCGGCAACCTCGCTCCCGACGGGGCCGTGATCAAGCAGTCGGCCGCCACCGAGCGATTGCTGCGCCACCGCGGCCGGGCGCTGGTCTTCGCCAGCATCGAGGAGTACGACGCGGCCGTGACCGATCCCGACCTCGATGTCGACGCCGACACCGTGCTGGTGCTGCAGAACTCCGGTCCGCGTGGTTACCCGGGGATGCCGGAGGTCGGCAACCTGACGATCCCGCAGAAGCTGGCCGAGCAGGGCGTCGACGACATGGTCCGGATCTCCGACGCCCGGATGAGCGGTACGGCGTACGGCACGGTGGTGCTGCACGTCGCTCCCGAGGCAGCCGTCGGAGGCCCGCTGGCGCTGGTGCGCAGCGGCGACTGGATCGCCCTCGATGTGCCGGGCCGCTCGCTGGAGCTCGAGGTGGACGAGACCGAGCTCTCCCGGCGGAGGGCTGAGTGGGAGGCGGCGACCACCGGCGATCAGGCGCGTGTCCGCCGCGCCGAGCGTGGTTGGGCCCAGCTCTACGTCGACCACGTCACCCAGGCCGATCGCGGCTGCGACCTCGACTTCCTGGTCGGCGGTAGCGGCCACGACGTCGCGCGGCAGAGTCACTGAGCCGGCGCAGCGAGGAGTCGACATGAGTGACCATCCGGCCCACGGGGCGTTCGCGGCGGTGATCGGGCTGCGGCCGAACGTAGCCCTGCCCGACGTCGTGCCCGTTCAGCGACGAGTGCCCGTGCAGACGCAGGTCGATGACGTCCCGGCCGCCGTCCGGGAGGCCCTCGAGCCGCTGCGCTCCCGGATCAAGCCGCGAATGGGCGTGGCCGTGACTGCGGGCAGCCGCGGTATCCACGACATCGCCGACGTCATCACCGCCGCGGTGGCCTGGTTACGGGAGGCAGGGGCGGAGCCGTTCGTGGTCACGGCGATGGGTTCCCACGGCGGCGCCACCGCCGAAGGGCAGCGGGAGGTGCTGGTCGACCTCGGCATCGAGGAGGCTCGAGTCGGTGCCCCCGTGCTCACCGGCGTGGAGACCGTCGAGATCGGCCGACTGCCCGACGGCAGCCCCGTCCACCACGACGCCGTCGCGGCCGGGGCCGACGGCGTGCTCCTGATCAACCGGATCAAGCCGCACACCGACTTCCGGGGCCGCGCCGAGAGCGGGCTGGCGAAGATCGCGGCCATCGGTCTCGGCAACCATCGCGGTGCCACGTCCCTCCACGCCGGCGGGGTGGCCCAGCTGGGAGACGCGATCCTCGACGCCTTCGAGGTGATCCGCGGCCACGGTCATCTGCTCGGTGGCCTCGGCATCGTGGAGAACTCCGCCGAGCGCACCGCCGAGATCGTGCTCGTGCCGCCGGAGGAGATCGGTGGTGACGGTGAGAAGCGGCTGCTCGAGCGGGCGGCTGCGCTGCTGGGGCGACTGCCCTTCACCGAGCTCGACGTCCTCGTCGTCGACGAGACCGGCAAGGACAAGTCCGGCACCGGCATGGACACCAACGTGCTCGGTCGCACCTGGGTACCGCGCGTGCCGGAGCTCGACTCGCCGCAGATCACCGTGGTCACGGTCCACTCCCTCACGTCCGCATCTCACGGCAACGCTGCCGGCCTCGGCCTCGCCGACATCGTTCCGCTGCGGTTGCTCGAGCAGGTCGACGTGCGGGCGACGTACGTCAACTCGATCACGTCCGGCACCGGAGGGCTGCGCCGCTCCCGGTTTCCCATGACGCTCGCCGACGACGACGCCGTGCTGCGCGCGGCCGTCGCCATGTGCGGACGTCGCGATCCGGCCGAGGTCCGGCTCGCCCGGATCAGCGACACGCTGACCCCGGGCCGGCTGCTGGTGTCGCCCGCCCTGCTCGACGAGGTCGCCGCCGCCGACGACCTCGAGGTCGTCGGACCCGCTCAGCCCTTGGTCGACGACACGCTCTGCCTCACCCAGTTCCCACCCCAGGAGGATCCACAACCGTGACTGACCAGAAGCATCCCAGCGACCTGTCCCACGCCCACGGCGCGGTGTCGGGCCTCGGTTACCCCGCACTGAGGCCGGACCTGCCGGTGTCCCATGCTCGGTTCCCCGAGGGAGCGGCGTACCGCATCGAGATCCCCAGCTGCGAGGGGCCTGCCGTGATGCGCGCCGTCGTCGCCGAGTCTGCCGAGCTGGGGGTGAAGGTCGACCGGGTGTCCCAAGGCAGCGGAGTCATGATGCTGACTGACGACGAGATCACCGAGATGGTCGACCTCGGTGAAGAGGAGGACATCGAGGTCTGCCTGTTCCTCGGCCCCCGCGGCGCCTGGGGCACCGGCGGCCAGGCCAAGGTGTCTGCTGCGGTCGGCGGGACCGCGCGCGGCGGGGCGGAGGTGACGGCCTGCGTCGCGGATGCGCAGCGCGCCGTACGTCTCGGGGTTCGAAGCTTGCTGGTCGGCGACCTCGGCGTTCTGGCCCTGCTGGGCAGGATGAAGCGGGCAGGTGCCCTGCCCGAGGATCTGGTGCTCAAGACCTCGGTCCTGATGCCACTGACCAACGCCCCCACGGCTGTCGTCTATGAGCAGATGGGTGCCAACAGCCTCAACGTCTCGACCGATCTCGAACTCGCCACCCTGGCCGAGATCCGCGCGGCGGTGACGTCACCGATCGACGTCTACGTCGAGGTGCCCGACGACCAAGGTGGCAGCGTCCGCTTCTACGAGGTGCCCGACCTCGTGCGCCACTGCGCTCCGGTCTTCGTCAAGCTCGGGGTACGCAACGCCCCCAACATCTACCCCACCGGCCGGCACCACGAGGCGACCGCGATCGCGCTCGGCCGTGAACGGGTACACCGCGCCGCGCTCGTGCTGCGTCTGATGGAAGCCGAGGGACTGCGATGACCGCCATGTCCGGTCTCGACCACACCGTGCTCGACGAGCTCACCCGGGCGCTCACCGAGGCACCGGTCACCGACCCCGACATCCTCGACGGCCACCGTCACGACATGGCGTCGTTCTGCCCGGCCGGCGTCCCAGCCGCGCTGGTGCGGCCACGGACTGCTGCCGAGGTCTCCGCGGTGCTCCGCATCGCCTCGGCACACCGGATCCCGGTCGTGCCGCAAGGCGCGCGCACCGGTCTGTCCGGTGCCGCCAACGCCGTCGATGGGGCACTCCTGCTCTCGCTGGCCCGGATGGACGCCGTGCTCGAGGTCGACGTGATCGACCAGGTCGCCGTGGCGCAGCCCGGCGTCACCAACGCTGCCCTGTCGCGCGCCGTCGCGGAGGCCGGACTCTTCTACCCGCCGGATCCGTCGTCATGGGAGTCCTCGACCATCGGTGGCAACGTCGCCACCAACGCCGGTGGCCTGTGCTGCGTCAAGTACGGCGTCACCGGTGACTTCGTGCGCGGGCTCGAGGTGGTTCTCGCCGATGGGGAGGTCATCCGCACCGGTCGGCGCACGGTCAAGGGCGTTGCCGGATACGACCTCACCAGACTGCTCGTGGGATCCGAAGGCACCCTGGGGGTCATCACCGAGGTCACGCTCGGTCTGCGTCCCGCCCCCGAGCCGGTGCTCACCGCCGCCGCTACCTTCCCGGCTGCCGCCGGCGCGCTGGCAGCAGCCGCGGAGGTGATGGCCGCCGGCCTGCGACCCTCGTTGCTGGAACTGATCGACCAGGTCACACTCCGGGCGATCCAGGACCTGCGCGACTTCGGGTTCGAGCCCGACCTCGGCGCCATGCTGGTGGCGCAGTCCGACCGCGGCGGCGGGGCGGCCGATGACGTCGCCCGGATCGCCGAGATCTGCCGAAACCATGGTGCCCGCGACGTGGCAGTTGCCGAGAACGCCGAGGAGGGCGAGCTGCTGCTGGCTGCCCGGCGCTCCGTGAACGCGGCTCTCGAGCGGCTCGGCGCCACTTTGATCGACGACATCGCCGTCCCGCGCTCTCGACTCGGCGACCTGCTCGAGGGACTGCACGAGATCGCGTCCGAGCACGAGGTCCTCATCGCCTGCCCCGGCCACGTCGGCGACGGGAACATGCACCCCACCGTCGTCTTCGACCGCGCTGACCCCGACGCCGTCCGCCGAGCCGAGCTCGCGTTCGGCCAGGTGATGCAGTTGGGCCTGACGCTCGGCGGCACCATCACCGGCGAACACGGCGTAGGTCGGCTCAAGTCTGCTTGGCTGCGCGAGGAGGTCGGCAAGCGCAGCTGGGACCTACAGCGCCAGCTGCGGGCTGTCTTCGACCCCGCCGGCATTCTCAACCCCGGCGCGGTGACGGGATAGCCGGATGGTCATCCGGCGGTCTCCAGTGCAACGTGCTCCTCGACCACGATCCGGCCGCCTGAACCACCGGTCCGGGTTTCGACCGGCATGCAGCGTCAGTGCGCGGAGCAACGGCGCTGCCGTCTACAGTTGTCCCGTGCGTTTCGACGTACGTTCCCCGGTTGGTCTGCCGGCAGGGCCCGCCTGACTTTGAATCAGGACTAGCGACGTAGGTTCGACTCCTACCCGGGGAGCAGAAAGCCCGTCCTGACCTGCACATTGGCAGATCAGGACGGGCTTCATCCTTCCGGACGGCACACGAGAATGGCACACGTCGAGCCAGAATCGGTTCCGATCTCGGCTGCTCTGCGTCCTCGCAGGTGCGCGGCGACCCTGACCTGGCGCAGCGCCTCGAGGTCCCTTGAGGCGCGATAGGTTCCAATCATGGATATGAATGCCTATAGGCAAGCCGCGTTGCGCACCCGCTAAGGTCACCGACTGGTGACTCAATTGCACAGTTACATCGATGCATGGCGGCTCCACGACGTCGACGCGGTGCTGACCACGCTGACCGATGACTGCGTGGTGATCGAGTCCTATGGCCCGGTCTACCGGGGCCGGCCCCGCGTGGAGCAGTGGATGAACGCGTGGTTTGCAGCTGGCGGTCGCGTCGACGCCTGGGACATCACGACGCATGCCGCCGCCGGTGAGTTCCTGATGGCCGAATGGAGCTTCGAGTGCACCTGGCGGGGCCAGGCCGGCCGATTCGAGGGCTGCTCCATCGCGAGGCTCGACGGCGATCGCATCGCCTACCTCCGCGAGTACGCCACCAGTGGCCCGCTCTATGCCTGGACCGGTACCTGGCGCGATCAGCAATGAGCCGCTCTTGACCAGGCGATGATGTCGAACTGACGTCGCTAGGGAGCATCTCGAGTGTGAGTGCGGCTCATGCAGCGTGGCGGCGGAGGAAGGTGCGGAGGATGTCGTTGAACGCCCGCGGAGCCTCGAGGTTGCTGACGTGGCCGCAGCCGGGGATGACGGCGAGGGTGGCGCCCCGGATCTGGCGCTCGAACTCGTGGGCAACGGACAGGGGTGAGCGTGCGTCGAGGGCGCCCCAGATGAGCTGGGTGGGGACCTGGATCGTGCCGAGCACGCCGGTCAGATCGGCTTGGGCCATCGCGGTCAGGGCGTTCAGCATGCTGTGGCGGCGTACGTCGGCTCCCATCGCCTCCATCAGGGGGACGAACTTCGGCGGCGGAGGGCCGGCGAAGAGGCCTGGGAGGGTCGGGTCGAAGCTGCCCTCCGGCTGGTCCAGCAGGCCTGCGAGGCGGGCGTCGGCCTCGTCGGGTCCGAGGGAGCCGCGCCAGCCGGCGTAGCCGTCGGCGAGAACCAGGCTTCGAGCCACCGCAGGGTGGCGACGGTAGAGCTCGAGGATGACGGTGACTCCCCAGGAGAGCCCGACGAGGGAGCACGGAGAGATGTCCAGGGCGCGGATCAGCCCGGCAAGGTGGTCTGCGTAGTCGCTCAGCGCGAAACCTGCGGGCACGTCGCCGGAGCCGCCGGCGCCGGGTTCGTCCCACGCGATGACGGTGAACTCGTCCGAGAGGGCGTCGAGCTGTGGTGTCCAGGCGCGGCCGTCCTCGGCGCCGCCGTGGACGAAGACGACCGCGGGACCGTTCCCGGCGCGCCGGTAGGCGATGCGCAACCCGTCGATCTCGACGACATCCATGAACCGACCGTAGCGCGCTCGACGACGTCGTCGGCGGGACCTGAAACCCGGGTTCAGGTAGGGGAACCCCCGATGCTCTCGCCCCGCCGAGGTTCGTAGCGTCGAGAGTATGACAACTCTCGCGAGCCAGAAGGGACCGGTGGCGCCCGCGGCGCGGGCCGCAAGCCCTGCCGTCGTTGCCATCGCCGTGCTGATGGCATTGGGCTGTCTGGCGTTCGCCGGGGTGAACGTGGTCTTCGAGGCCACCGATCGTTTCGCCGAGGGCCGCTATGCCGAGTACGCCACTGGGCTCTCGGTCATGAACTGGACCGTCACGGGCCTGAAGGCGCTGGGTGCCGCGGTGGCTCTGCTGTCGGTGGCAGCACTCCCGGTCCGGTTCGTGACGCCATGGGCGATGTCGGTGCTTCTCTGGGGTGCCTTTGCGACGCTCGCGCTCGACGCGGTCGGCAGCACGGTGGAGGCCGGCGCGATCCTGCTGGGAACGAGCGGCGACCCGGCTGACCTCGGCCTACGGTCGGTCGCCTACCTCCTGGGATCGGTCGTGTCGGCCGCGGGATTCGGGGTGCTCGCCGTCTCCTACCTGCGGCGGTACGCCGTCTCCAAGGTCACCGTCCTCCTGGGCGTGCTCGGTGGCCCGGTCCTCCTCGGACTGCTGTTCCTCGGCCTTCCGGGACTGCTTGTCGTGCTCGGTGTCATGCCGCCCGCGTGACCCGCCGCTCCGCCATTGATGGCCACGCGCCGTTCATCTTCGTGTAAGGTCGCCGGGCTTCCTGTGCACACCCGCGTGTCGCGTTGGTGATTGCGGGGATGTGCAAGGTGGTATGGATACTGGCCTCACATCGAGGCCGTGGGGGAGCAGGGTGTAAAGTCGCCCAAACTAATCGACAAACACTTGGAGGAAGCGTGGGCATGGGACCGATCATCGGTTACGTACCTGGCGTGTTCGATCTCTTCCACATCGGTCACCTCAACATGCTGCGCCAAGCGCGAGAGCGCTGCGACACGTTGATCGCGGGTGTGGTCTCCGACGAGGTCTGCGAGACGACCAAGGGGATCATCCCGACCGTCCCGCTCGTCGAGAGGCTCGAGATCGTCGAGGCGATCGGGATCGTGGACGCTGTCTACGCCGAGCGCACCACCGACAAGGTCGACTCCTGGCGCGAGGTCGGGTTCACCCACCTCTTCAAGGGCGATGACTGGAAGGGCACCGAGAAGGGCGACGCGCTCGAGAAGAAGATGGCGTCGGTCGCTGTCGAGGTCGTCTACTTCCCCTACACGCTCCAGACCAGCAGCACCGCTCTGCGGAAGGCCATCGCGCGAGAGGATGCCCAGGTCTCGTGACCGGCAGTGCCCCCACTCCTGGCGGACAGTTCGAGATCTCCGACGAAGGGATCCTCGTCCGGGACTCCTCGACGCCGGTCCTGATCCTCTCCGTCGACGGCCAGTACGTCTGGTCCCTGACGCCCGAGCGCGACGGCCACCCGGTCGACGGAGGCACCATGGTGCCGTGGCCAACCGTGCTCACCCGGTTCCTGGACGGCGCTGCGACGATCACCATCGCCGACTACGAGGGCGAGGTGCTCTTCGAGGACAAGGTCGTGCTCGGCTCCGGTGAGGGCAACATCTCGATCGTCGACGGCAGCGGCAACCCGCTCAGCGTCGACAAGGTCGGCCACCTGACCCGCTCGTTCGAGGCCACCGACGAAAGCATCCGCGAAGAGATCCTCGACGGCACCCAGCGTGTCCTCGCCGACCTCCGTGACGTGGTCGGCGTCGAGGCGTACCTCAACTACGGCGCGCTCCTGGGCGCGATCCGCGAGGGCCGGATGCTCGGCCACGACTCCGACACCGACGTCTGCTACCTCTCCGAGCACACCGTCCCTGCCGAGATCATCTCCGAGTCGTACGCCATCGAGCGCACCATGCGCGAGCGCGGCTGGAGCGTCCTGCGGATGTCCGGCGGTGACATCAAGGTGCTGCACCAGGTCTCGGACGGCCGCAAGGTGCACATCGACATCTTCGTGGCGTTCTACGTGCCCGACAAGGACGGCGAGCCGGTCTTCTACCAGCTCGGCAACCGCTCCGGACGGCTGCGCCGCGAGGCGATCGTGCCGGTCTCGACGATCAACCTGCACGGCTATGACTTCCCGGCTCCCGCCGAGCCCGAGGAGATGCTGGCCTTCATCTACGGCCCGAAGTGGCGCACCCCGGACCCGTCGTTCAAGTACGCCGACCCGCCGGCCGGCGTACGTCGTCTGGACGGCTGGCTGCGCGGATTCCGCACCGACATGGGGTTCTGGACCGAGTTCCACAACACCCACGGCAAGGAGCTCGAGAGCAAGCAGTCGGCCTTCGGTGCGTGGGTCCTCAAGCAGCTGCCCGAGGACGCGAAGGTGGTCGACATCGGCGCCGGCGCGATCGGGCGTGACGGTCGCTTCTTCGCCCGCAAGGGACATCAGGTGCACTCGGTGGACTTCTCCCGTGCCGCGGTGGCCGCCGTACGCCGCAGGGCCGAGCGCCACAAGCTCCCGCTGGTCTCCGAGCAGCTCATCCTCGGCGAGCTGCGTTCGACGCTGACGCTGGGTGCGCGGCTGGCCCGCGACCCGCACCATCTCTACGCCCGAGACCTGGTCGGCTGCCTCGACGGCGCGGCCCGGAGCCAGCTCTGGACGCTGGCGAAGATGGCGCTTCGTCCCGGTGGCGGCAAGCTCTACCTCGAGTTCGCGGTCACCGGTGAGAACCTTCCCGAGCCGCAGCCCGAAGGCCTCGTACGCCGCGTAGACGCCGCCCTCGTCCAGGCCGAGATCGAGGCGGCCGGCGGTGTGGTCGAGCACCTCGGGATCAACGAAGGTCAGGACATGCTCGGCAACCCGCTGCCGGGCGTCGCGCGGCTGCGCGCCTCCTGGCCGTCTCCCAAAAATCTGACGCAGCACCGTGCAGAAGGAAACTGACATGTCCGACGAAATCGGCATCAAGAACATCGCCCGCGGCGCCCGCGACGCGGCCCGTACGCGTGCCTCGCTGGTGCGCCGCATCGAGGCGCTCGAGGCCGAGGTGCAGGAGCAGCGCCAGCTCAACCGGCGCGTCGCCGAGCTGACCGACGTGGTCGCCGAGCTGCTGATCCCGCTGCAGGACGCCGACAAGGAGAAGGCGGAGCAGGTCCTCGCCGCCTACCGGGCACGGATCTGATCCCTTCTGGTCTGACACCTTCCGGGTTCAGCCCAGCGCGTCGAGCGCCTGTCTGAGGTCGTCGAGCCGATGTCCGAGGCGGCGGCGGGCATCGCCGCCGAGGCTGATGTCACCGCCGGTGTCGAGCTCGGCCACGGCCTCCTCGACCGCCGCGAGCCGGGACCGGAGATCGGCGACCACGTCGACGTCGACCCGGCCGGGCTGGGCGGCTCGCTCGTCCAGGGACCGGCGCAGCAGGTCGGCCTGGGTGCTGAGCTTGCGGCTGGCGTGCCAGAGGTCGACGAAGACCTGCACCTTCGCCCGCAGCAGCCACGGGTCGAACGGCTTGGCGAGGAAGTCGGCGGCACCGGTCGCATATCCGCGATAGGCGAGGTGGGTGTCGAAGTCGTTCGCGGTCAGGAAGATGATCGGGACGTCCTTGGTCCGTTCGCGCGACTTGATCCGGGTGGCGGTCTCGAAGCCGTCCATCCCCGGCATCTGCGCGTCGAGCAGGATCAGTGCGAAGTCGTCGTGGAGCAGGGCGCGTAAGGCGTCCTCCCCGGATCCCGCGCGGACGAGGCGCTGGTTGAGCGAGCCGAGGATCGCCTCGAGCGCGACCAGGTTGGCGGCCCGGTCGTCGACCAACAGGATCTTCGCCGTCCCCGGCTGATGGCGATCACTCATGCCGCCGCCTCCGTAGCGAAAGGCAGAGCGTACGGAAGCGGCGGCCTGAGGCCTGCTGTCGCTCGCTGGACCTCGCTCATGACAGCCACAGCCGGAACAGCGAGAGCAGGTCGGCGACGTCGACCGGTTTGGTGATGTACTCCGAGGCGCCCGCGGCGAGGCTGTCCTCGCGGTCACCGGTCATCGCCTTCGCGGTCAGCGCGATCATCGGCAGGCTCTTGAACTGCGGGATGTCGCGGATCAGGCGCATCGCGGTCAGACCGTCCATGCCCGGCATCATGATGTCCATCAGCACCAGGTCGACGCCCGGCTCCCGCTGGAGCGCCTCGATCCCGGCCTCCCCGGACTCGGCGTAGATGACGTCGATGCCGTGCTGCTCGAGCGCGCTGGTGAGCGCGAAGACGTTGCGCACGTCGTCGTCGACGATCAGGATCCTCCGACCGACGAACTGGCCGTTCGGATCGGCCGGCTCGGGGACGTACGTTCCGGGGTGCTGCACCCCGGGGCGGCCCAGCAGCACGCTCACGTCGTCGATCGTCTCCTCGGTGGTTGCCGGCGTCTTGAGGGTCATCGCCTGGGTGTACCTGTCCAACCGGCTCTGCTGGGCCTTGGTCACCTCGCCGACCCTACTCAGCACGACGGGGATGTTCTTGGTGCGCTTGTGGGTGCGCATCCAGCGGAGCACGTCGAAGCCGCCGTCCGCCAGCGGAAGGTCCAGGACGACACAGTCCACGTCGCGGTCGGCCAGGACCGTCTGTGCCTCCTCGGGCGAGGTGCCGACGACGGTCTCGACCTCGTCGACCGAGCCGAACAGGGCCTCTACGACGGCACTCGTGCCGGGACCGGACTCGTCGCTGTCGCTGCTGAGGACCAGCAGGAGCTGGTCGGCTCCGGTGGCGGTCACATCCTCGTCCGAGGCCGGCGTCGGAGGCTGGGTGTCGATCGTCCCGGAGCTGATCCTGGGGACGTACAGGGTGAACGAGCTGCCGTGTCCGGGGTCGCTCTTGACCTGGATCTCGCCGCCGATGAGGTGGGCGACCTCGCGGCTGATCGACAGGCCGAGGCCGGTGCCGCCGAACTTGCGGCTGATCGTGCCGTCGGCCTGCTGGAACGCCTCGAAGATGACCTTCAGCTTCTCCGGCGGGATGCCGATGCCGGTGTCGACCACCGAGAACGCCAGCACCGCGTCGGCCTGCTGCAGGCTGGCTGTCGAGAAGCGCTCGCCGGAGGCGTTGCGGATCAGCAGCCGGACGCCGCCGCCGTCGGTGAACTTCACCGCGTTGGAGAGCAGGTTGCGCAGCACCTGCTGCAGACGGTGCTGGTCCGAGCGCAGCACGCGGGGTACGTCAGGGTCGACGCTGACGATGAAGTCGAGGTCCTTCTCGGCGGTCAGCGGCCGGAAGGTCGCCTCGACGTACTCGACGACCGAGGTGACCGCGACGTCGGTGACGTGGACGTCCATCTTCCCCGCCTCGACCTTGGACAGGTCGAGGATGTCGTTGATCAGCTGGAGGAGATCGGTGCCGGCACCGTGGATGGTGCGGGAGTACTCCACCTGGCGGGAGTTGAGGTTGCCGTCGACGTTGTCGGAGAGCAGCCGGGCCAGGATGAGCAGCGAGTTGAGCGGCGTACGCAGCTCGTGCGACATGTTGGCCAAGAACTCGGACTTGTAGCGGGACGAGAGGGCGAGCTGCTCGGCGCGCTCCTCCAGGCCACGCCGGGCGTCCTCGATCTCGAGGTTCTTGATCTCGATCGACTGGTTCTGGTCGGCGAGCTGGCGCGCCTTCTCCTCGAGGGCGGCGTTGGACTGCTGCAGCTCCACCTGCTGACGCTCGCCCTCGTCCTGCTTGTCCTGCAGCTCGGAGGCGAGCCGCTGAGACTCGACCAGCAGCTCCTCGGTGCGCGAGCTGGCCATGATCGCGTTGAGCGAGACTCCGATCGACTCGGCGAGCTGCTCGAGGAACTGCATGTGGACGGCGCTGAACGGCCGGAACGAGGCGAGCTCGACGACGCCGATCACCTTCTCCTCGAAGACCACCGGGAGCACCACGATCGATGTCGGGGCGGCCGACCCGTGTCCGGAGGAGATCCGCAGGAACTCGGCCGGCACGTCGCGCACGATGATCGGCTGACGGTCGTACGCCGCCTGCCCGATCAGGCCCTCGCCGACGGCGAAGACGTCAGGGACGTCGGGGCCAGGCTGGTAGCCGTAGGAGGCGATCCGGCGCAGGAACTTGGGGCCGCCGTGCTCGGAGGTCTGGTCGGTGAGGAAGATCGAGCCCTGCTGGGCGCCGACCAGGGGGGTGAGCTCGGAGACGATCAGCCGGGCGACCTCGAGGAGGTCCCGGCCGCCCTGCATGTGGCCGGTGAACCGGGCCAGGTTGGTCTTGAGCCAGTCCTGGTCCTCATTGGCCCTGGTGGTCTCCCGCAGCGAGTCGATCATCTCGTTGAGGTTGTCCTTCAGGTCGGCGACCTCACCCGCGGCCCCGACGGTGATCTGCCGGCTCAGGTCGCCCTGGGTCACGGCGGCGGAGACCTCGGCGATCGCGCGGAGCTGTGTGGTCAGCGTCGACGCGAGCTGGTTGACGTTCTCGGTGAGCCCGCGCCAGGTGCCGGAGACGTCGGCGACCTCGGCCTGGCCGCCGAGCTTGCCCTCGGTGCCGACCTCGCGGGCCACACGGGTGACCTCGTCGGCGAACGACCCGAGCTGGTCGACCATGGTGTTGATGGTCGACTTGAGCTCGAGGATCTCGCCGCGGGCGTCGACGGTGATCTTCTGGGTCAGGTCGCCACGGGCCACCGCGGTGGTGACCTGGGCGATGTTGCGGACCTGGGAGGTCAGGTTGGAGGCCATCGAGTTGACGGAATCGGTGAGGTCCTTCCAGGTGCCGGCCACGCCGCGTACGTGGGCCTGACCGCCCAGCGATCCCTCGGTGCCGACCTCGCGGGCGACACGGGTGACCTCGTCGGCGAAGGTACGCAGCGTGTCGACCATCGCGTTGAGGGTGCCGGCCAGGGCGGCGACCTCGCCGCGGGCCTCGATGGAGATCTTCTGCGAGAGGTCGCCCTGCGAGACCGCTTTGGAGACCTGGGCGATGCTGCGGACCTGGTTGGTCAGGTTGGAGGCCATCGAGTTCACCGAGACGGTCAGGTCGCGCCAGGTGCCGGCGACACCCGGCACCTGAGCCTGGCCACCGAGCGCGCCCTCGGTGCCGACCTCGCGGGCCACACGGGTGACCTCGTCGGCGAACGACCCGAGCTGGTCGACCATGGTGTTGATGGTCGACTTGAGCTCGAGGATCTCGCCGCGGGCGTCGACGGTGATCTTCTGGGTCAGGTCGCCACGGGCCACCGCGGTGGTGACCTGGGCGATGTTGCGGACCTGGGAGGTCAGGTTGGAGGCCATCGAGTTGACGGAGTCGGTGAGGTCCTTCCAGGTGCCTGAGACGTCGTGCACGTCGGCCTGGCCGCCGAGCTTGCCCTCGGTGCCTACCTCGCGGGCGACGCGGGTGACCTCGGCCGCGAAGGAGGAGAGCTGGTCGACCATGGTGTTGATGGTCGACTTGAGCTCGAGGATCTCGCCGCGGGCGTCGACGGTGATCTGCCGGCTCAGGTCGCCACGGGCCACCGCTGTCGTCACCTGGGCGATGTTTCGCACCTGGGCGGTCAGCGTGCCGGCCATGAAGTTCACCGAGTCGGTCAGGTCGCGCCAGGTGCCGGAGACGCCGGGCACCGCTGCCTGGCCGCCGAGCTGACCCTCGCCACCGACCTCGCGGGCGACGCGGGTCACCTCGTCGGCGAAGGCGGACAGCTGGTCGACCATGGTGTTGACGGTGGTCTTGAGCTCGGCGAGCTCGCCGCGTACGTCGACTGTGATCTTCTGGGACAGGTCGCCGCCGGCGACGGCGGTGGTGACCTGGGCGATGTTGCGGACCTGGTTGGTCAGGTTGGTCGCCATCGAGTTCACCGAGTCGGTGAGGTCCTTCCAGCGGCCGCCGACGCCCGGCACCTCGGCCTGGCCGCCCAGCATGCCCTCGGTGCCGACCTCGCGGGCCACACGCGTCACCTCGTCGGCGAACGCCGAGAGCTGGTCGACCATGGTGTTGACGGTGGTCTTGAGCTCGGCGAGCTCGCCGCGTACGTCGACTGTGATCTTCTGGGACAGGTCCCCGCCGGCCACCGCGGTGGTGACCTGGGCGATGTCGCGGACCTGGTTGGTCAGGTTGGACGCCATCGAGTTCACCGAGTCGGTGAGGTCCTTCCACCGGCCGGCGACGCCCGGCACCTCGGCCTGGCCGCCGAGGATGCCCTCGGTGCCGACCTCGCGGGCGACACGGGTGACCTCGTCGGCGAAGGTCTGCAGGGTGGCGGTCATCGAGTTGAGCGTCTCGGCGAGCTCGGCGACCTCACCGCGCGCGGTGACCGTGATCTGCTGCGACAGATCGCCGCGGGCGACGGCCTTGGCGACCGAGGAGATCCCACGCACCTGGGAGGTCAGGTTGGAGGCCATCGTGTTGACCGAGTCGGTCAGGTCGCGCCAGGTGCCGGAGACGCCACGGACGTCGGCCTGGCCGCCGAGGCGGCCCTCGGTGCCGACCTCGCGGGCGACACGGGTGACCTCGGCGGCGAACGAGGACAGCTGGCCGACCATCCGGTCGACGGTGTCCTTGAGCTGCGCCATCTCGCCGGAGACCTCGATGGTGACCGTGCGGGACAGGTCGCCGTTGGCGACAGCGGTGGTGACCTCGGCGATGTCGCGGACCTGGGCGGTCAGCCGCGAGGACATCGTGTTGACCGCGTCGACGAGGTCGCGCCAGGTCCCGGAGGCGTTCCGCACCCGGGCGCGGCCACCGAGCTTGCCCTCGGTGCCGACCTCGCGGGTGACCCTGGCGATCTCCTCGGTGATCGTGGCGAGCTGGGCGACCAGGCCGTTCACGCTCTTGGCGACCAGCAGCGGGTCGCCCTTGAGGGCGCGGCTGCCGTGGCGTACGTCCATCGTCTGGGTGAGGTCGCCCGCGGAGACGGCGGCTACGACCCGCGCGACATCGGCGGTGGGGCGGGCCAGGTCGGCGACCAGCTTGTTGGCGTCCTCGACGGCACCGGCCCAGGCGCCGCCGCCGATGCTCGGCCGGAGCCGTTCGTCGTGGTGGCCGTCGCGGCCGGCCTCGCGGCGCACGCGCGCGATCTCGCCGGTCAGGTGGTTCAGCCGTTCGGCGATCTCGTTGTGGATGGAGGCGAGGTCACCCAGGGGCCCGTCGACAGGCTCGAGTCGGCCGGTGAAGATGCCGTCTCGCATCGCGGTCATCGCGTCCTTGAGCTGGCGCAGCGCGACCGGATCGACCGACACCTGCTCGGGGAGCGTGGTGCCAGGCGGAGTGACCGGCGATGAGGGCATCTCGCCTCCTCTTGCGCTGAATTGCGCTTCTGCTGAAGTGTCGCACTCATCGGCTGGTCACGGCTGGCAAAAGGGTCGTTCCCCATCGATTCTGGTCATTCCTTGACCTACCTGTGGATACCTTGCCTGGATCAGTCCCTTTCCGAGCCCAAACGGGTGCAGAATCGGCGTTGGCCATGAGCACTGGAGTCAAGACGCTCTCGCGCACCTTTGAACCGGCACCCACGTCGGTCTCCGAAGCGCGCCGTTTCGCGCGGACGGTGCTGGCCGACTGGGGCCTCGAGGACCTCCTCGACGACGCCGTCCTGCTGACCAGCGAGCTGGTCACCAACGCGGTGACCCACGCCGGCACGCCCATGACCGTGGCGGTCGTACGCGAGGAGGACCGGCTCCGCATCGATGTGGTCGACCAGCACCCGACCCGAGTACTCCCGGTCGGGGCGAACGCCCGGCCCGGCGTCGGCGAGCACGGCCGCGGGCTGCTCATCACCTCGGCGCTGGCGACTGCCTGGGGGGTGGAGTACCGCCGCGACCACAAGCGGGTGTGGGCCGCGTTCGCGCTGGTGGAGACGACCCTCGACGCGGAAGCGCCCAACGGGGGAGTCCCGGAGGGCCGGGACGTACGCCGCCAGGAGAGCGTGGCCAAGACCGGGCAGGATCCGCTGGGGCTGAGTGGGCTCGCCCTCAACCAGCTCGCGCTCGGGGACATCCTCGACCTCGTCGTGGACCAGACCCGGGAGCGATTCGACGCTGACGCTGCGTACCTCTTGCTCGAGGACGAGATGGAGGACCGGTTCGTGGTGGCCGCGACCAGCGGAGCGGCGAAGCCGATCAAGGGGCGGAGCGTGGGCCGTGGCGAGGCCGGTGCGCCGAGCCTCAGGGCGTCGTTCCGTCCGCTGGCGATCGGCGACCTGCGGGCCACGCCCATCGAGCTGCTCAAGGGGCTCGGGCTGCGCTCGCTGGTGACCGCGCCGGTTGCCTTCGAGGGCCGGGTGATCGGCACCTTGACGGTCGCGAAGAAACAGCCGGGCAGCTTCGCCACCGAGGACGGCGTCGAGCTGCACCGGGTCGCTGACTGGGCGGCGCCGAGCGTCGACCGGGCATCCACGCGGGCTGCCGACAGTGAGCGCCGCGCCTGGCTGACGTTCCAGAGCGAGGCCAGCGTGATGCTGGCTTCGTCGCTGGACCTGGAGACGACGACCGCGATGACCGGGCAGATCGTGGTGCCGCGGCTGGCGACGTGGTGCGGCATCTACCTCAACGACGTCCGCGGGCATCCGCGGCTCCAGTTCGCCTGGCATGCCGACGAGTACCAGCTCGACGCGGTGCGGGACGCGTTGGAGGAGGCGGAGCCGGACGGTCCCGAGGCTCCGGCCGAGCCCGACGTCGAGGGCGAGGTTGCGATCCTTCCGCTGGAGGCACGCAACCGGATCATCGGCTGGCTCACCCTCGGTCGGCCGCCCGGTGAGCCGCTGCGTCGCGAGCGCCTGATGGTGGCGGAGGCGGTGTCCCGTAGGGCGGCCCTGGCCATCGACAACGCCCGCGCTCACACCGAGCTCCAGGAGATCGGCCGGTCCCTCCAGCGCAGCCTGCTGCCGGCGGTGCTGCCGGACATCCCGGGCGTCGACATCGGGGTGGGCTACGAGCCGACAGGGGAGTTCAACGACGCCGGCGGCGACTTCTACGACATCTTCGCGCTCGGCGCCGGGCGCTGGGGCTTCATGGTGGGCGACGTGTGCGGCGTCGGGCCGGAGGCGGCCGCGGTCGCCGGGATGTCGCGGCACACGGTGCGGGCACTGATGCGGGCCGGCATCCCGATCGCGCCGACCCTGGAGCGGCTCAACTCCGCGATCAGCGACGAGGGCCTGCGGGGCCGGTTCATCACGCTCGTGTGCGGCACGCTCGAGGTCACGGCCGCCTCCCGCTTCCGGGTCCGGCTCGTCTGTGCGGGCCACCCGCCGCCGTTCCTGGTCACCCGTGCCCGGCCCGGCGTCGCCGCCCGTCGGGTCGGCCGGTCGCAGGCGCTCCTCGGGGTGCTGGACGCGGTCGACTACATCGAGGACGAAGTGACGGTGGAGCGGGGTGACCGGCTCGTCGTCGTCACCGACGGTGTCCTCGAGCGGCGCGCCGGAGACACGATGTTCGAGGAGGCCGGGGTCGAGGCCGTGCTCGCCACGGGCATCGACACGGGAGCGCAGGTCGTCGCCGACCGGCTGCTGAGGGCGGTCGCCGACTTCTCCGCCGTGCCGCCCTCCGACGACATGGCCGTCCTCGTCCTCGATCTGGGCAATGGTGTCACCTAGGGGGCACTGAACTCCTCGTGACCGAGCACCGCGAGCAGCCGGATCTTCTCCTCCGCCTCGCTGCCGGGCACCGGCGTCAGCACCAGCAGCGCCTGGCCCTGGTCCTGGGTGGACAGCACCTGGCAGTCGACCTCGATGCGGCCGACCTGCGGATGCAGCAGCGTCTTGTGGTCCTCGTACCGGTGGGTGACCTCGTGCCGCTCCCACAGCTCGCGGAACTCCTCGGACCTGGCGAGCAGGAGGCGTACGAGCTCGCCGGCGCGTCCGCGCTCGCCGAGTGCCCCGTAGGCCATCCGCAGGCTCGCCACCAGGCCACGGCCGTGTCTTTCGTGGAAGTCCGGCGGGTAGACGCTCCGCGTCGAGTGATCGGTGAACCAGCGGTAGGCCTCGAAGCGGTCCCAGCCGGTCAGCGCCGGCCGGTCCCCGAAGATCGTGGTCGCCAGCCGGTTGGCGACCAGCGTCTCGCCGAGCGCGGACATGATCATCGCCGGAGTGTCCTCGAGCCGGTCCAGCACGCGCAGCAGCGCCGGGGCGACGTGGCCGTCATCGAACGTACGCCGCGGGGCGTTGTGTCCGGCCAGCCGGTAGAGGTGGTCGCGCTCGTCGACGGTCAGGCGCAGCGCCCGGGCGAGCGCGGAGAGCATCTGCTCGGAGGGCTGGGGGCCACGCTGCTGCTCGAGGCGTACGTAGTAGTCGGTCGACATCCCGGTCAGCGCGGCGACCTCCTCGCGGCGCAGGCCGGGCGTGCGCCGGCGCGGTCCGGTGACCAGGCCGACGTCCTGCGGGCGGAGCGCCTCGCGGCGGCGTCGGAGGAAGTCGGCGAGGGAGGCACGGTCCATGGCATCCATGATGCGGGTTGGGCTCGTACGCAACCAGGGACCGCCGATCCCACGATCACCAGGTCTCTCCCGCAGCCGGATCCGCCGCCGCAAGGTGGAGGCATGAACATCACCGGAAACACCATCTTCATCCCCGGAGCGACCTCCGGGATCGGCCTCGCCCTCGCCCTGCGACTGAAGGAGCGCGGCAACACCGTCATCATCGGCGGCCGGCGTACGTCGCTGCTCTCCGAGCTGGCCCAGGCGCACGGCTTCGAGACCGTCCGCATCGACACCGCCGACGCCGTCTCGATCGCGGAGGCGACCGCCGACGTGGTCAGCCGTTTCCCGGATCTGAACGTCCTCGTCGCGATGGCCGGGATCATGCGCCCCGAGGACTGGACCACGCGGGGCTTCCTCGCGGATGCCGAGGAGACTGTGGTGACCAACCTGCTCGGTCCGATCCGGCTCATCGACGCGCTGGTGCCGCAGCTGCGCGAGCGTCCCGGCGCCACGATCCTCACCGTCTCCTCGGGGCTGGCCCACACCCCGCTGCGGTTCACGCCCACCTACAACGCGACCAAGGCGGCGATCCACCAGCTCTCCGAGTCGGTCCGGATGCAGCTGGCGCCGATCGGGATCCAGGTCACCGAGCTCGTCCCGCCGGCGGTCCGGACGGCCTTGATGCCGGGCCACGAGAGCTCCGAGCACGCCATGCCGCTCGAGGCGTACGTCGACGAGGTGATGGCGCTTCTGGAGGCATCTCCCGAGGCACATGAGGTGCTCGTGGAGCAGGTGAAGCTGCTGCGCTACGCCGAGGTGCGCGGCGACTACGACCAGATCGTCGGGGTCCTCAACGCGGCCGAGGAACGGGTCCGCTGACCCCGGATCTTCGCTCGATCCGGGGGTCCTAGACTGAGCCAACATGAGCGAGCTCACCGTGATCGTGCTGGCCGCCGGCGGCGGCACCCGGATGAAGTCCAAGACTCCCAAGATGCTCCACCAGATCGCGGGCCGGAGTCTCGTGGGCCATGTCCTGGCCGCGGTCTCGGAGGCCGGGGCGTCCCGAGTCGTCGCGGTCGTGGGGCACCAGCGGGAGCTGGTCGAGCCCCACATCGCCGAGATCCTGCCCGAGGCCGTGGTCGCGGTCCAGACCGAGCAGCTCGGCACGGCGCACGCCGTGCGGGTGGCGGTCGAGGCCGGCGCGGTCTCCGACGGGACGGTTCTGGTGACGTACGGCGACACGCCCCTGCTGCGTGGTGAGTCCCTGCGCGCGCTGGTGGCCGACCACGAGGCCGCCGGCCGGGCCGCGACGATCTTGAGCGGGATCGTCCCGGAGCCCTTCGGCTACGGCCGGATCCTGCGCGCCAGTGGTGGGCCCAGTGCCGGGGTCATCGGGATCGTCGAGGAGAAGGACGCGTCCGACGAGGAGCGGGCGATCACCGAGATCAACTCGGGGATCATCGCCTTCGACGGCGGTTTCCTGGCCGAGGTGCTGCCGCGGATCGGTAACGACAACGCCAAGAAGGAGTTCTACCTCACCGACGCGATCGCGCTGGCGGTCTCGGACGGCCTGGGGGTGGACGCGTTCGTCCTCGACGACGTGAGCGAGGCCGAGGGTGCCAACGACCGGGCCCAGCTCGCCGCGCTCGGGAAGATCCTCAACGACAGGATCGTGACCCGGTGGATGAAGGACGGGGTCACGGTGATGGACCCGGCCACGACCTGGATCGACGCCGACGTCGAGCTCGCGCCCGACGTCACCATCCTGCCCGGCACCCAGCTCATCGGTGCCACCCGGATCGACGAGGACGCGGTGGTCGGTCCCGACTGCACGCTGAAGGACACCGAGGTCGGCCACGGCGCCCGGGTGGTGCGTACGCAGGCAGAGCTCGCCGTCATCGGACCCGGTGCCAACGTCGGGCCGTTCTCCTACCTGCGCCCGGGCACGGTGCTCGGCGACGAGGGCAAGATCGGCGGCTTCGTCGAGGTCAAGAACTCGACCATCGGACCCGGCGCCAAGGTGCCGCACCTGTCCTACGTCGGCGACGCGTCGATCGGCGAGGGCACCAACATCGGGGCCGGCACGATCTTCGCCAACTACGACGGCGTCAACAAGCACAAGACCCGGATCGGACGCCACGTGAAGTCGGGCTCAGGTGTGACCTTCGTCGCCCCGGTGGTCGTCGGAGACGGTGCGACGACCGGTGGTGAGGCCCTCATCCGGGAGGACGTCCCGCCCGGTGCGCTGGCAGTCTCCGCAGGTCAGCAGCGGATCATCGAGGGGTGGGCGCTGGCGAAGAGGGCAGGCACGGCGCAGGCGGCCGCGGCAGAGGAGGCACTCGAGTCGGGCGTACCCATCCTCGGTGAACCCCCGGCGACAGGCGAGTGACCCCCGGGGTTGGGTCCGGCAGCGAACTTGATGGAGAATCCAAGTGCAGTGACCCCGGGGGTAGGAGCCAGCAGATGACCAAGCGCACCACCGAGAAGCAGATGATGCTCTTCAGCGGCCGGGCTCACCCGGTCCTCGCCGAGGAGGTCGCCGATCTTCTGGGAACGAAGCTGACGCCCACCGCGGCCTACGACTTCGCCAACTCCGAGATCTACGTACGCTACGAGGAGTCGGTGCGCGGCTCGGACGCGTTCGTCATCCAGTCGCACACGGCGCCGATCAACCAGTGGCTCATGGAGCACCTGATCATGGTCGACGCGCTGAAGCGCGCCTCGGCCAAGCGGATCACTGTCGTGATGCCGTTCTGGGGTTACTCCCGCCAGGACAAGAAGCACCGCGGTCGCGAGCCGATCTCGGCTCGTCTGGTCGCCGACATGTTCAAGACCGCTGGTGCTGACCGGATCATCTCCGTCGATCTCCACGCCGACCAGCTCCAGGGCTACTTCGACGGTCCCGTCGACCACCTGATGGCGCTGCCGCTGCTGACCGACTACATCAAGGACAAGTACGGCAACCAGCCGCTCGCCGTCGTCTCTCCCGACGCCGGCCGGATCAAGGTCGCCGAGCGCTGGGCCGCGCGGCTCGGTGGGGCGCCCCTGGCGTTCATCCACAAGACCCGCGACATCAACCGGCCCAACGAGACCGTCGCCAACCGCGTCGTGGGTGAGGTCAAGGACCGCATCTGCATCCTCACCGACGACATGATCGACACCGGTGGCACGATCGTGAAGGCTGCTGACGCGCTCATGGCCGAGGGCGCCGCCGGCGTGATCATCTGCGCCACCCACGCGATCCTCTCCGACCCCGCCGTTGACCGGCTGAAGAACTCCACCGCCACCGAGGTCGTCATCACCAACACCCTCCCGGTGCCGGAGGAGAAGCAGTTCGACAAGCTCACCACGCTCTCCATCGCCCCCATGCTCGCCCGCGCGATCCGCGAGGTCTTCGAGGACGGCTCGGTGACCTCGATGTTCGACGGCCACGCCTGAGCCTGCTTCGTCGTGGCGGGCGACTTCGAGCTGACGACCGACGAGCTCCGGGTCGTCGCCCGCTATGTCGCGGAGACCGCTGCCGAGGTCCTGCCCCTGTTCGAGGCGGCCTGCCCCGACGACCCTCGACCGAGGCTGGCGCTGGATGCGGCCTGGGAGTTCGTCGGTGGTGCCAGACGTACGAAGCTGCAGCGGGTCACCTCCCTGGACGCTCATCGAGCGGCGGCCGAGGCCCCGACCGAGGCAGCCCGGCTGGCCGCCCGAAGCGCCGGTGACGCCGCCTCCGCCGCCTACCTCCATCCCCTCGCCTCCGCGGATCAGGTCGGGCACATCCTGCGTGCTGCGGCGAGTGTCGCGCGGATCGCGGAGATCGAGGCCCCGGGCGATCCCGGGGCTGCCCTGGTCTCCGTGGATCGGGCTGTCGCGCGGGCGGTTCCTGAGCTGATCGGGGTGCTCGTGCGGTATCCCGAGGTGCCGGTCGGAAGGAGTCGCGTCGCGGATCTCATGAGGATGCTCGACGCGCGCCTGCGCGGCGAGCTCAAGGGGCGGTGAATCGAGCCGCGATCTCGCCCGAGAGCGCGGCGTCGATCCGGGCCCTGAGCTCGTGGTGCATCTCGGGAAGATCCTCCACCCGGAACCAGCAGACGTCCATGGACTCGTCATCAGCCACGTACGCCTCACCGGAGACCCACGTGCAGCTGAACGTATGGTCCATGTAGACGGCCTGGTCGCCGTTGGGATAGGCCATCGGCGTCGTCGCCCCCACGGAGGCGAGCCGGTCGACCGAGATGTCCACCCCGGTCTCCTCCTTCGCCTCGCGCACCGCCGCTGTCGCCGGCTGCTCGCCCGGGTCGACGATTCCTGTGATCGGTGTCCACATCCGGTTGTCGGATCGCTGTACCAGGAGGATCTCGTCGCCTCTGCGCACCACTGCCGTCACACCGGGGAGCCAGAGCATGTCCGTCCCGATCTTGCGGCGGAGGTCGAGGATGAAGTCTGGGGTCGGCATGTGGTCACGGTATCCGGGGCCGGTTTGCGTGGGACTGTGGGCCGCCGACCCGTTTTCGAGGGTCTTCTCGACGAGCCCCGGAGTCAAGGCGATGTATCGAGCTTGTCGAGATGACGGCCTTCGGCCGCCGGCTTCGCCGGCCGCTATCGCGGTCCTTGACACCGGCGCCCGTCGAGAAAGATTTGGCTGGCTATCGGGGCGGTGGCCCGGGTGTGGCGCAGCGGATTCTTTCCTGGGGAGGGTGGGGCTTGTGGGGGTGGAGGGGTGGCCCTTCGGGCCACTTACCATCCACAGAAGCGATCCCGTTCGCTCACCGCGAAAGTGGCTCTTGACCTGCACCTATGGGTGGTTAGGTATCCGGTTGAGGCGTAGAATCATACCCATCACGACACACCTCTGAAGGGAGGGATCACGATGAGTGTCGAGCACGACGTCAACCACTGGGGCACCAACCCTAGTGATCCGGTCGACGCCGAACTCGCCGCCATCGAATCCTCCCTCGACAAGCTGCTGACCAGTGACCCGGCCTATTGGCGCACCGGTCAGAAGAAGGACCGCCTGGCCCGGCTGGAGAAGATCCACGCCAAACAAGCCGCCTTGAAGCTGCGGGTCCTCGCGTCCGCTGGTGACATCGCCGAGGAGATCGGCGCCAAGGACGCCTCCGGGTGGCTGCGGACCGAGCTGTTGGTCGACAAGGCGGTGGCTCGCTCCCAGATCAAACTCGCGGCCGGGGTGGCCAAGTACGACCTGGTCGCCGAAGGCCTGGCCGAGGGTGTGGTGTCCCAAGACAAGGCCCGGGTGATCACGAAGGCGCTCGATGCCATCGAGGCCGACCCGGCCGCCAGCACCGAAGACCTTGTGCTCGCGGAGAAGCTCTTGGTCGACTACGCCACCCGGTTGACGGCGAACGAGGTGCGGATCGTCGGCAAACGCATCCTGGCCGAGATCGACCCCGCCCGGTTCGAGGCCGCAGAAGCCCAAGCCCTGCAGCGGGAGGAAGAGCGCGCCCAACGGCGCACGTTCTTCTCCTCGCGTGCCAACGGCGACGGGACCGTGGATATCCACGCCCGGGTCTCGCGCGCGGTTGGGATGCGGTTGCGCACGATGTTGGACTCGCTGGCCCAGCCCCGGAAGTGGTCGGCGGAGGACAAGGGCCGCAAAGCGCCCTACGACCGACTCCTTGGTCAGGCGTTCGCCCGGGTGGTCGAGACCTACGACGTGGACCTCCTCCCCAGGCACGGTGGCCATGCCACCACGGTGTTCATCACCATGAGCCTCGACCAGCTCCGCGCCGACCTCGGCACCGCCGCCCTCGGCTACGACGGCGACCAGATCACCGCAGCCGAAGCCCGCCGGCTGGCCTGCAACGCCGACCTCGTCCCCGCCGTCCTCGGCACCAACTCCGAGGTATTGGACCTCGGCCGCACCGCCCGCCTGGCCCACCCGATCCAACACCGAGCATTGCGGCTCCGAGATCAAGGCTGCCAGGCGGAGGACTGCGACGCGCCCGCCGCCTGGACCGAGGCCCATCACCTCAAACCGTGGTCCGAAGGCGGCAAGACCGACATGGCCAACATGGTCCTGTTGTGTCCGAGTGACCATCGCCGCATCCACGACGCCAACAGCACCTACGAGCGGCTCCCGGACGGGCAGATCCGGTTCACCCGAAGAACCTGAACCGGCCACGGCCCCCAACCACCCCGCATTTCGCCGCTACTGTCTGCGGCTGCGGCAACCGATCGGTGCGCGCTTCCCCCACCCTGGTAGGACTGACGCTCGTCGAGCCGCGACCGGAGCCGAATCGTGCAGTCTTTGCGTCGAGCTGGTCTCTGCGTCGAGGCGATCGCCGCCCCCGAGCCGATCGCTAGCCCGTGCCGATGGCTGGACGAAGGTTCCCCGTGGATGCCGATGCTGCCCGCGCCACGGCTGGTTCCGCACACGCCAGTCCGTGGGGAGTCAACATCTCGGCAGGCCACCGTGCCCGCTGCCTCGTTGCGGCGCCGTCCCCGCCGAGGCGGCCAACGCGCCACACGCCCCGAGCGACGCGCGCTTGTGAAGCCCGCCGCCCTCACAAGGTGTCATCGTCTAGTAAAAGCCCCGAGACCCGGCCATCCCTAAGGGACATCGACACCAATTCCCAAGCCCGTACCCAACCCAGGGAATCCGCGCCAAACCCCGCCGCCGACCCGATAGCCAGCCATATTCTCGGGGTCGACCGGTGCCAAGGATCGCCGCAGGCGACCGGCGAAGCCGGCGGCCGCAGGCCGTCCTTGACTCCGGCCGAGACCGAGAACATCCTCCGTAACGGGTCGGCGGCCACCAACCAATGACGCAACGCCAACTCCGAGACGTACCTAGAAGTCGCTCAAGATCCCCGCGTCCCAACGCCCGATCAGCTCTGCCACGTGCTGCGGCTGCCGCGGAAGCCCGCGGCCACCAGCCCTCAGCTGACCGTCCGCCCCGTCAGAACATCCTGGTTCTGGGCAAGCCATGCATCCATCTCGTCCTCCCGCACAGCGGCCCACAACTCTCGCCCCTTGCGCCGGTCGAGATGGACGACACTCTGCTTCCCCTCGCGCCCCAGCCCGGCGACAGGAGCCGTGAAGAAGGTCAGGTCCGAGGAAGGCATCCGGGCGAGATCGAGGGCCAACCCACGAAGGTCTCCGCCGGAGAAGCCGGAGTCGACGGTGAGGTGGCGGGTGATGATGTCGAGGAGGTCGTAGGCCTTCTTGGGGTTCTTCGGGTCGACGCTCTGTCTCAGGCCACGGAGGATGGAGCGGAGCACGTACTGCTGGCGCTTCACCCGGTCCAGGTCGCCGCCGGGGAGGCCGTAGCGCTGGCGTACGTAGAGGAGGGCCTCTTCACCGCTGAGCAGGTGGGTGCCCTTGGTCCAGGTGCGGTGGCGTGCGGAGTCGTGGACGGTCTCAGGGATGTAGACCTCGACGCCGCCGAGGAGGTCGCCGATCTCCTCGAAGCCGGCCCAGTCGACCCAGGCGACGTGATCGATGCGTACGCCGGTGAGCTTCTCGACCGTCTGCACGCTGAGCCTCGGTCCACCCTGGGAGAAGGCGGCGTTGACCTTGGCCTTGCCGTGGCCGGGGACCCGTACCCAGGAGTCCCGTGGGATCGAGACGACCGAGGCGGAGCGGCGGTCGGCGCTGAGGTGGAGCAGCATCATCGTGTCGGCCCGCTGCTCACCCGGCGTCCACGACGCCGTGGCCTCGCTGCCGGTGGTGGCCTTGCCGCCGGTGCGCCCGTCGGTGCCGAGGAGCAGGATGTTCAGGGCGCCCGCAGCGTCGCCGGCCGCCTCAGGACGCTCCTCGAGCCCGGCGAAGACATCGACGGTCCGGACCTGACGGTCGAGCCGGTGGGCGAGGTACCAGCCGGTGCCGGTCACGACGCCGACGAGCACGACGAACGCGATTCCGACGCCGAGCCAGATGCGCGACTTCTTCATGGCCGTCCTCAGTGGTGGGGGTCGAGGGCGGATAGAGGCTAGTGGTCGCTACTCGCGGTCGTCGAAGTGGTCCTCCCAGGACCGCCGCAGGATCGTCGGTACATCGCCCGCCAGGGCCGCGCGCAGCGCATCGAGCTGCCCCTCATCGAGAGCGATCCGCGGGAAGGCACGGCCGACCTCGATGGCGAAGGCCTGACCACGGGTGGCCAGGGCCGGAGCCTCGGCGAGATAGGCGGTGACGTAGGGACGCAGCAGATGCGCGTGCTCGGCGATCCACATCCCCGATGCCAGCGCCCCGAAGCGACGGTTGTCGACGCCGGGGGCGAGCATCGCCTCCCAGGCGGCGTCCTTCGCACTGGTCGAGGGACGGGCGGCGAGGGCCCGAAGCGCCCCGAGGTCTCCCTCGGCGGTGCCGTCCCGGTCGCGCGCGGTCGCGATGAAGCGCGCGTCGGCCTCACCGAGCGAGGCGAGACGTACGATCGCCGCCCAGCGTGCGGTCGGCAGCAGCGGGATGCCGACTCCGACCTTGTCGGCGTCCAGCCAGCCGCGCAGCAGTTCGGCGTCCGCGCTGGTCGCGGCAAGGGCCGCGGCCCAGGCCAGGGCCCGCTGCTCGTCGTCGGCGGAAGCCGCCAGGCCCGCGGCGGAGGCGGCGGCGACCCGCGCGACCGCTCCAGCCGCGCGCGAGGCCGGCACCCGCTGCGGGATCACCACGGAACGGGTCTCGGCGAGCACCCCTTCGATGATGTCCGCCCGGGTCTCTGCGGGCAGGTGGGTCTCGACCAGATCGAGGTAGTCGTCGGCCGACAGGTCACGCGATCGCACTCGAAGAGCGGTGGCGGACCAGAGCACAGCACGTACGAGCGGGTCATCGAGCCGGGAGAGCCCGCCGGAGAGCGCCTCCCACGACCCCGGGTCGAGGTGGAGCGCGGCGAAGGTCTCACCGCCGGCGTTGGGGACCACGACGAGCCCGGCGTACTCCGGCAGCGGCACCGGCTCGGCGCCCAGCTCGACCCGTTTGCGTCCGACGAGTCGCAGCGAGGAGTCGTAGCCGGCGATCGTGAACGCGTGCGGCCGGCTCCCCTCGCGCTCCAGGACCGGGACGTCCCCGTCGCGCCGCACCGACACCGTGTCGAACCCCGGGCGCCGCAGCCAGGCGTCCACCCACCCGCGTACGTCCTTCCGCGAGCTCGCTGCGAGCGACTCGACGAAGTCGGCCAGGGTCGCGTTGGCGAACCGGAAGCGGGTCAGGTGGCGGTTGACCCCGGCCATGAACTCCTCGTCACCGAGCCAGAAGGCGAGCTGCACCAGGCAGGCTCCGCCCTTGGCGTAGGAGATGCCGTCGAAGATGGTGGCGGCGGTGTCCACGTCGGGTACGTCCACCGCCAGCGGAGCGACCGGATGGGTCGAGCGGCGCGCGTCGGAGCGGTAGCCCCACGGCTTGCTCCCGACCTCCACCTCGACCCGCAGGTCCGAGAAGCCGGCGCCGGCCTCCGCGACCCGGTAGCCCATGTAGTCGGCGAACGACTCCTGCAGCCAGGCATCCTCCCACCAGGTCATCGTCATCGAGTCGCCGAACCACATGTGCGACATCTCGTGGGCGATGATCACCGCGCGGATCGCTCGCTGGGTGTCGGTGATCGCGCCGCGCGGCAACAGCTCGTCGCGGTAGGTCACGCATCCCGGCATCTCCTGCGCGCCCCAGTTGAGCCCGGGCACGAAGACCTGGTCGTAGGAGTCGAAGGGATAGGGCTCGTCGATGAGGTCGGCGTAGTGGGCGAAGCACGCCTCGGACGTACGCCGCAGCTCGTCCGCGTCCCGGTCCAGCTCGGTCGCCAGCGACCGCCGGGCATGCCAGCCGAAGTCCAGGCTCTCCCCGGAATCGAGCGTGTACGTCCATCGCACCGAGTGCCAGGGTCCGGCGGCGACGACCAGCAGTGCCGGCGGGATCGGGGGAGTGGCGGCGAAGACCCAACGGCCGGCGTCGTGCGAGACGACGGCGCCGTTGGCGAGGACGGTGTCGGCCGGATCGGCGGTGACCGCGACCGCGAACGACGCCTTGAGATCGTTCTGGTCGAAGCAGGCGAAGACCTTCGAGGCGTTGTCCATGCCCAGGTAGGCCGAGACATAGCGCGATCCGTCGACGGGGTCCGTGAACGTGTGCATCCCGTCGCCGTCGGTCGTATAGGGCAGGGTCGCGGTCACCTCCACCTCGTTGACCGCCCCGTCGGACAGGCCGGGCAGACCCAACCGCCGGCCGTCGTACGCCGCCTCGACCGCCTCCCCGTTGACGACCAGCGACACCGCGAGGGCGCCCTTCAGATCCAGGAACGTCTCGGCGACCGTGGAACGGAACCGGACCCGGGTGTGGCTCCGGAAGGTCTCGGGACCGGTGAGGTCGAGATCGAGCGAGTAGGAGACGGAGCTGAGCACGCCGGCCCGTGTGCGGGCCTCGTCGAGTGTGAGGGACACGACCTCCAACGTACGTCCTCGCAGGTCAGGACGCGCGCGCATTTCGTGGTGAGCGTGATCCGGGGATAGTCTGTGGCAGTTGCCTCGGCGAGGGAGCGCATCGCGCTCCGTGATCGACAAGGTGGACGTCTCTTCGCAGAGACGCCGTGCCTTCGTCGCACGGCCTTCGTTGGACCAGCCGGGCGCCATTGACGTCAGCACCACTCATCGAGGAGTTCAACGCATGTCCAGCGAGAAGATCGTCGCCGAGAAGCGCACCGAGTTCGGCAAGGGTGCCGCTCGCCGCATCCGCCGTGAGAACAAGATTCCGGCGGTCGTCTACGGCCACGGCGCCGACCCGATCCACCTGAGCCTGCCGGGCCACGCCACCATGATGGCGCTGAAGAACCACGGTGCGAACGCGCTGCTGGAGCTCGACATCGAGGGCAAGATCCAGCTCGCCATGACCAAGCAGGTCCAGGTCGACGACGTCCGCCGGGTCATCGAGCACGTCGACTTCGTCGCCGTCCGCGCCGGCGAGAAGGTCACCGTCGACATCACCGTCCACGTCGTGGGCGACGCGATCTCCGGCACCATGGTCGTCACCGACGCCAACACCCTGACCGTCGAGACCGAGGCCACCCACGTGCCCGAGAGCATCGAGATCAGCGTCGAGGGCCTCGAGGCCGGCACCCAGATCCTCGCCGGCGCCGTCGAGCTGCCGAAGGGCACGACCCTGGTCACCGACCCGGAGACTCTGGTCGTCAACATCACCGAGGCCAAGACCAACGAGGAGCCCGCCGACGAGGCCGCCGAGGGCGAGACCGCTGAGTCCGCCGAGGCTGAGGCCACCAACGGCGAGTGACCGACCGGTGACCGATTCGGTGACCGACGGCGTCTGGCTGGTCGTCGGCCTGGGTAACCCCGGGCCGACGTACGCCAGGCACCGTCACAACATCGGCTATCTCGTCACCGACGAGCTGGCCAACCGGCTGGACGGCAAGTGGCGTGCCCACAAGTCCGGCCGTGCTGACGTCGTGGAAGGGCGGCTCCGGGGGGCGACCCCGGGGCTGCCCGGCCCACGCGTCGTGCTCGCCCGTTCCCGGACCTACATGAACGAGTCCGGCGGGCCGGTCAAGGCGCTCGCGACCTTCTACAAGGTCCAGCCCGACCATGTCATCGCCATCCACGACGAGCTCGACATCGCCTTCGACACGATGCGGGTCAAGCTGGGCGGTGGCGACAACGGCCACAACGGCCTCAAGTCGATGCGGTCCTCCCTGGGCACCGGCGACTTCCACCGGGTGCGCGTCGGCATCGGCCGCCCGCCCGGTCGCCAGGAGGTGCACGACTTCGTGCTCTCCAACTTCTCCACCACCGAGCGCAAGGTGTTGCCGTTCGTGGTCGACACCGCCGCCGACGCGATCGAGACGCTGATCAACGAGGGCCTGGAGAAGACCCAGCAGCGGTTCAACTCCTGAGGGTCAGCTCCTAGGCGGCCGCAGATACCGGTCGTACGCAGCGACCGCGGCAAGCTGGGAACCGACCTCGAACTTCCGCAGGATCGACTTCACCTGGGTCCGCACCGTCGTCTGGGCGACGCCGAAGCGTGCCGCGATCTCGGCGACGGTGGCCCCGTCGTAGAGGAGCTCGAGCACCTCGTACTCGCGCGCGGTCAGCGAGCGGACCAGGCGGTGCATGCGCTCGCGACCGTCCCGGAGCAGGTGCCACTGCGCGATGAGCCCCTCGGCCTCGCTCGGAGTGTGCCCGCGCCGTCCTTCGGCCGCGTCGCGCAGCGTGTCCTCGATCGTGTCCGAGCCGGTGTCGGCGGAGAGCACCGCGACCGCACCGGCCTCGAGGAGGGCACCCCAGAGGCCGCCGCGCGGGGCCGGGGTCAGCACGACGCCGGGCAGGCGCACGCTGCGGACCAGGTCACACAACTCGCCGAGATGGGTCCAGCCGTCGAGGTCGGTGACCACCAGCCAGGCCGAGGGATCTCCGACCAGCAGCTCCTCGGGGTCAGCGGAGATGGAGGCGGTCGCCGCGACCGTGATGCCGCGCTCGTCGAGTGCAACCGTCACGGCATCAAGGGTCATCGTCTCGTCGGCTGAGACAGCAACCCTGAGTCGTACGGTCGAGCCTGCCATGTCTGCCGCGCCGTTCGGTCGTCTCGGGGCCTCACCAGATCTCCCTGGGGGTATAGGTATTCTGGGCAACCTCAGGCGTAGATCCGAAACCTGTTCTACACAGCCCCAAGTTTGGGGATGACCTGGGACAACGTGTCCCGCAATGTAGTCTGTGGACGACCTCGAAATTCTATGACTCCTCAATTCTCGGTATTGGCCCGGAATGCGGTCACGTGGCGATACGGTGCTGATTACGTTGCCTTGTAAAGGTTTCGGTCACATCATTCAAATTGGGACGGCCCGACAAGCTCGGGCTGGGGGAGCAGGGCCTGGACACGGCCCTATTCGGGACTCATACCTCACTGGCCGACCCGTCCTGGGGAGCAGTATGTCTACGTCCATTTTCCAGCGGATCAACTCGGGTTGGTTAACCACCGCGTACGCAACGACCACCGCCGTCTTCATCGGTATCCAAAGCTTTCTGATCGCCGTCCTTCAGGGACCTTGGGTCTACTTCCATGCCCACGGAGCAGTCCTCTGGGCCATCCTCACGGCCATCGTCGTCACCACCTCGCTCGTCGCCGCAGCAGCGCTCCTGTTCGGTGGCGTGCGCATCTACCGGCGCGTGTGCGCGGCGGAGGCGAAGGCGGCCGACGAGATCTACCACGACCTGCTCAGCGCGCGTGAGGCCCAGCGTCTCCACCGGGCCCGGATGCACGAGGTGACCTCTACCCTCGCCGGCGTCCGCTCGGCCAGCGAGCTGCTGTGCAACTCCGACACGCTCGATCCGGAGCGTCGCGTCGCGATGATGACCATGATGGGCAGCGAGCTCAGGCGCCTGGAGCGCCTCGTCCGTGCCCAGCGTGGCGGCGCGGACACGATGCCGATCGACGTCGGCGTGATCGACGTCGACGCGGTGGTCCACAATCTCGCCCTGGCCCACGAGGCCAGCGGCACCACGGTCGTCCACGAGCCCGGCAACGCGCTCGCCGTGGGCAGCTCGGACGCGGCTGCGCGGATCATCAACATTCTTCTCG
Organism: Nocardioides sp. NPDC058538; assembly: GCF_042719275.1. Taxonomy (NCBI): domain Bacteria; kingdom Bacillati; phylum Actinomycetota; class Actinomycetes; order Propionibacteriales; family Nocardioidaceae; genus Nocardioides; species Nocardioides sp. NPDC058538. The sequence continues at coordinate 71,434 of NZ_JBHXNY010000005.1, forward strand.
ACAACGCGGCCAAGCACGGCTCCGGCGCTGTCGACGTCGCCGTCCGGCACGAGCCTGGCGAGTCCGGTCAGATGGTCGTGATCGAGGTCTCCGACGACGGCCCCGGGGTCGCCTCCGAGGTGCGCGAGCGGATCTTCGAGTGGGGCGTCCGGGGCCCGGACTCGGCCGGCCAGGGGATCGGGCTCAACGAGGCCCATACCGTCGCCGAGCGGATGGGTGGCTCGCTCCGCCTCGCCGCCGCGGACCGTACGACCTTCGTGGTCACTCTTCCCAGCGCCGTGATTCAGCGCCCCACCGCAGAAGCAGACAAGGAAGGCGCCTCCGATGACGTTGTCGCCGCGTAGTCAGTATCGAGTGGTCATCGTCGAGGACCATGTCCTCTTCGCCGAGTCGCTCGAGCTCGCCGTCTCGATGGAGGGATACGACGTACGCCGCATCCCGATGCCCAGCGAGCCCGTCTCCACCGCCACGATGGTCTCCGTCGTGCTTCGCAACAAGCCGAAGGTCGTGCTCCTCGACCTCGACCTGGGCCGCTACGGCGACGGCGTACGCCTCATCGAGCCGCTGGCCAAGGCCGGCGTCGACGTGGTCGTGGTGACCGGTGCGATCGAGGAGGCGCGCTGGGGCCAGGCGCTGCGCAACGGCGCCCGCACGGTGCTGTCCAAGTCCCGCCCGCTCGGCGAGATCCTCGGCACCGTCAGGCGGCTCTACCAGGGCGCCTGCGTGCTCGCGGTGAGCGACCGCGAGCGGCTGATCCGGGTCTGGTTCGAGCGCCAGCACGAGGTCTCCGAGCTGAGCCGCCGCATCGAGCTGCTCACCAAGCGCGAGTCCCAGGTGCTCGGCCATCTGATGCTCGGTCGCACCGTCCACGAGATCGCCGTCATCGGCGTCGTCTCCGAGGCGACCGTGCGCACCCAGGTGAAGTCCATCCTCGCCAAGCTCCAGGTCACCTCCCAGATCGCCGCCGTCGGACTGGCGCACCGCCTCGGTTGGCGCTCCCCGCAGTCGCTGGAGTGAGACGACTGGTCTGGACCAGTGGGTTCCGGTTCCCTCATTTGGTCTAACCGGACCCCCATTGGCCCCCAACGACCGCTTTCTTCCCGCATTGTTCTGGCATGAAGTAAGCGTTCGGGCGCCCAGCAGCTTTGGGGGAGATGGATGACGATAGAGCTGGCGTCGGTGGAGACAGTAGTCCCGCTCGACATCAACCGCCGGAGGGTGTCTGCCAAGGCACCCTCCCTTCGGTTGCAGGCCTCGATGGTCGACGGGCTCGCGCTGATGGTCCTCGCGCCGTTGATCGTGGGGCAGGAGATCGTCCCCGCGCTGGCGTGGGGTCTGGTCTGGGGACTGACCACCAGGATCACCGCGCCGAAGATCCTGCCCGGCGCCGAGCGTCTGCGGGCGACGGTCTCAGGGGTCTTCAAGGCGTTCATGGCGATGAGCATGTTCACCTGGTTGCTGGGTGCGGTGGTCGAGCTGCCGCAGGCGCAGCTGGTCGTGCAGACGATCCTCGGGCTGGTGACCGCTCTCGCGTTCCGGGTCGTGGGCTACATCTTCAGCTCCCGGCCGCGCACTCCGCTGCGCGTCGTCGTGGTCGAGGCGGCTCATGACCACGGTGTGATTCCGGAGTGGACCCACCGGCTCAGCGGCGGTCTGATGGAGGCGGCGGCGGTCTGCCGAGCTGACGGGCTCTCCGGCGCCATCGCCTCGGTCGCTCCCGACGCTGTGCTGGTCGTCCCCGGACCCGACCTGGCCGGCCGCGAGATCCAGCGGCTGGCCTGGACGAGCGAGTCCTTCGGCCTGCCGCTGCTGGTCAGCACCCGGATGCAGGACGTGACCCCGCAGCGTACGTCCTCGATGCGGCTGGGCTCGATGACCCTCCTCTACGTCGACGAGGCCCTGCGGGCGCGGCTCACGCGGGTGGCCAAGTACGTGTGGGAGTGGCTGGCCGCGGCGGCCGCCGTCGCCGTGCTCCTCCCGGTCTTCGCCGTGATGGCGGTCGTGATCAAGCTCGACTCCCCGGGCCCGGTCTTCTTCCGGCAGGTGCGCGTCGGCCGAGGCGGCAAGCAGTTCCGGATCTGGAAGTTCCGCACCATGGTCGTCGACGCCGAGTCGCTGCTGCGCACGCTCGACCACCGGCCGGGCCACGTCCTGTTCAAGCTGCGCGCTGACCCCCGGGTGACCCGGGTGGGGCGGGTGCTGCGGAAGTACTCCATCGACGAGCTGCCGCAACTTCTGAACATCGTGCTGGGCCAGATGTCGCTGGTCGGGCCCCGGCCGGGCCTGCCGAGCGAGGTGGCGATGTACGATCGGGATTCTCATCGCCGACTTGCGGTTGCACCGGGTCTGACCGGGCTGTGGCAGGTCTCGGGGCGTTCGGACCTCTCCTGGGAGGACACGGTCCGCCTGGACCTGGACTATGTGGACAACTGGACGCTGTTGCGGGACTTCGGAATCGTCGTCCGTACAGTCAAAGCTGTTGTGCGTGGCTCTGGCGCCTACTAGTGAGTGTCGCCTAAACTCCCAGGCCGTTGTGTGAGCAACCCGACACGTACGAACAACTGGATCCTCGACGGGAACGTCCCCCATGCAAACCTCCCCCCACCCCATGATTGCCGGCCGTTATGAGCTGCACCGCCTGATCGGGCGAGGCGGCATGGGCGAGGTATGGCAGGCCATGGACCTCACCCTGCAGCGCTGGGTCGCGGTCAAGGTCGTGAGGACGTCGGCCGACCCGACGATGATCGAGCGGTTCCGCCGTGAGTCGCTCTCCACCGCGGCCGCGAGCCACTCCGGCACCGTGCAGGTCCACGACGCCGGGATCGAACGCACCGGCAACGGGCCGATGGCCTTCCTCGTCATGGAGCTCCTGACCGGCCCCGACCTCGGCGAACGCCTGCGCTCGCACGGCCCGCTCATCCCCCGGGAGGCGGGTGAGGTCATCGTCCAGGCGGCGCGTACGCTCGCCGCGGTCCACGCCCAGGGGATCGTCCACCGCGACCTCAAGCCGTCCAACCTCGTCTACGACGGCGACCGCAGGATCAGGATCGTCGACTTCGGGATCGCCCAGCTCGCCCGGCTGGGCGACCAGCGGCTGACCTCCACCCACGACGTGGTCGGAAGCCTCGGCTACCTCTCGCCCGAGCGTGGCTCGGGTGGCGAGGTCGGTCCGCCGAGCGACATCTACTCCCTGGGCTGCGTCTTCTTCGAGATGCTCACCGGCCGCACCCCCTACTCCGGCGGCGCCCCGGCGACCATGGTCTACCAGCACGCCACCGCACCGATCCCGCGGGTCAGCGGTGTGGTCCAGGTGCCGAAGATCATCGACGACCTGGTCGCGATGATGATGGCCAAGGACCCCGAGCAGCGACCGAGCGCACACGACGTCGTCGCGGTGCTCACCGGCTCGGGCCCGCTGCCGGTCTTCGACGTGCAGGTGCCCAGGCAGCGTCCGGTGCACGCGTCGGGTCCGATCAGCACATCCGGTGCCTACGAGGCTTTCGGCGGGAGCGGCTCGTTCCCTGCAGGCAGGACCGGGTCGACCGGTGCGACCGGCTCTTCGGGGGCGTTCGCGAAGATCGGGGCCAGTGGGTCGTTCCCGACCGGCGGGTCCCGGGTGGCGAAGCGCTCCGGCGCCAACCGGACCTTGAGCATCCTGCTGGCGGTGGCCCTGGTCGGTGTCGCTGTGGGCGGCCTGGCGACGTTCGCCTCCTTCCGCAGCGCATCGGAGACCGGCCGGGCGGCCGCGATCAGCGAGGCGCTCCCCGAGACCATCGAGCTCGCTGTCGACGTGATCTTCGAACGGGACGCGCTGCAGCCCGTCGCGCAGGCACCGGTCAACGTACGCTCCACCTACCTGCACACGACCGACCTCGCGGTCGAGGAGTGGCGGACGGCGGCGGCCGAGATCGACGTCGACGGTGACGCCGAGCTGCGGAGACTCCACCACGACATCACCGAGGTGCTCGACGACTTCGAGCTCTACCGGGTCGAGATGCAGGAAGGCGACCGAGCCAGTCAGGACGCCGCTCGCGAGGTCTACACCGCACTGGCCAGCAACCTGCTGATGCTCGCGGGGCAGGTGCCGGAGCTGGAGGACGGCCAGACCGGCGACCAGGTGCGCAACCTCAGCAGGCTGACGGGGGCGGCGGAGGCGTTCAGCATCGAGCGCGAGCTCATGGTCGTCGCGCTCTCCGAGAACGAGATCGGTACGAAGTCGGTCAAGGAGCTCGCCGACGCGGAGGCGGCCTGGGTGAAGGCGTCCTCGGCGTTCTACTCGGGCGCCTCGCCCGAGCTCCAGGCTGAGCTCGACCGGGTCTCCGACGGCACCTTCGACAAGGGCTCGGGCGCGATGATGGTGCAGCGTACGGTCCGCGATGTCGCCGCCAAGGGCAGCATCGAAGGTGTCGCCACCGAGCTGCGGGCGGCGTCGAAGGGCGAGCCGATCGTCCGCACGTGGTCCGACGGCGCCGTCGAATACATCCAGAGTCTTCTCCAGGTGATCCTGAAGTCGGCCGAGACCATGGCCAACGACGTCACCGACGTGCACGAGCGTGCCGAGACCGGGCTGGTCCTGCGCGCGGTGCTGACCGGGGTGGCGCTGGTCGCCGCGATCGGGCTCGGGCTGGGTCTTTATCGGACTCGGCGGTCGGCTGGATAGAGTGCCGCGGGTGACCTTCGTTCCTGGTGTGCCTACGACCGAGATCCTCGCCTCCGATCACCTGCTGGCCGCCTGGCTGGCCGAGACCGCCGGCCGCCGGCTGCTCGAGGTGCGTGCCACCTCCGGCCTGGAGGGCAAGGAGCTCAAGGACGCCGGTGACCTGGCGGCCCATGAGCTGCTGATGGAGCTCGTCGCCGAGTACCGCCCGGAGGACGCGGTCCTCTCCGAGGAGGGCAAGGACTCCAAGGAGCGGCTCACCAAGGATCGGGTGTGGATCATCGATCCGCTCGACGGGACCCGCGAGTTCTCCGAGCCGCCGCGCGACGACTGGGCGGTGCACGTGGCGCTGTGGGCCTCCTCCAACGACGGCGAGCTGATCGCCGGTGCCGTCGCACAGCCGGCGCTTGCCGACGCGTCCGTGCAGAGCACGTTCCACACCGGTGCCGCTCCGGTCGTGCCGCCCTCGACCTCGGCCCGTCCCCGGATCGCCGTCTCCCGCAGCCGCCCGCCGGCGTTCGTGGAGGCGCTGGCCGAGGAGCTCGGCGCCGAGCTGGTGCCGATGGGATCGGCCGGGGTGAAGATGATGTCGGTCGTGCGTGACATCTCCGACGCGTACGTCCACGCGGGTGGGCAGTACGAGTGGGACTCCGCCGCCCCTGTGGCCGTCGCCGCCGCCGCCGGGCTGTTCACCTCCCGCATCGACGGCTCGCCGCTGCGCTACAACCAGGACGATGTGTATCTGCCTGACGTCATCGTTTGTCGGCCTGAGCTGTCGGAGCAGATCCTGTCGTTCATCAAGCGGCATGGGGTGTGAGGTTTGGCCATTTCGCTGACCGCGAGCGTTTCCTCATTGGTTGGGGTGGGCCGCCGACCCTCTCTTTGAGGGTCTTCTCGCCAGACCCCGGAGTCAAGGACGGCCTGCGGCCGCCGGCTTCGCCGGTCGCCTTCGGCGATCCTTGACACCGGGGCCCGTCGAGAAAGATCTGGCTGGCTATCGGGGCGGCGGCCCCAGAGTGGCCGCGGGGAACCGCCCCGGGCGAGGGGAAGGCTTCTACGGGCGAACGAAAATTCGTTCGCCCCACCAAGCAAGGCTCCTCCAGCGGAAAGGAAATTCCTTCCGCCAACCGACCCCACACCCCGGCGGAGGCGACTCACGGGGCGAACGAAAATTCGTTCGCCCCACCGAGCAGAGACTCCTCCAGCGGAAAGAAAATTCTTTCCACCAGCCGACCTCACACCCCGGCGGAGACCGACTCGCGCGGCGAACGAAAGTTCGTTCGCCAACCGCCCACTTGCCCGCACGGCGAAACGTTCAGCCGATTCCCAGGGCCCCTACCCAACCCAACATCTCGGCGGCAAACACCAACCACAAACAACACCGACCCGCCGGCGTCAAAAGCAAAGACTCAAGAGTCGAGCAGCAGCTCCTCGAGCGACTCCAGGCTCTGCCGCGCGTACCCCTTCCACATCCACCCGAACACAGGCATCGCGAACGACGCCGCTCGGGACGTGGGAGTGACGTCCCAGGACCAGGTGACCCGGGTGCCGGTGCCGGCCGGGGCGAAGGACCAGCGCCCGGCGACGTGGCCGACCAGGAGCTTGAGCGGGCCGGAGAGCGGCGTGATCTCGTAGGAGAACGTCGAGGGGCTGTCGATGCCGGTCAGGGTCTCGCGCATCGTCGCACCGTCGGCGAGGACGATCGTGCGGGTCTCGCCGGCGGCATCCCAGCCGCCGGCCTGGTCGCGGACCTCGGCGATCGGGGTGATCGCGGCGTACCGACGACCGAAGATCTGCGGCAGCGGGGCCGGGAGGACGCGGGCGAGGGCGGTCTCGTACGCGACCGGGATCGCTCGGGAGGATTCGAGGTGCAGTGCCTCTGGGTGCTGAGTCATGGGGACGAGCATGGCACCAAGGTGTTGCCGGTAGCGTGAGCGCGTGGTCGAGCAGATCGAGATCGAGACACCTGACGGCACCGCCGAGGCCTATCTGGCCCGGCCCGAGAGCACGCCGAAGGGTGGTGTGCTCGTCTACATGGATGCCATCGGCCTCCGGCCGCGGCTGGCCGAGATGGTCGAGCGGGTCGCCTCCTGGGGCTACCTCGTACTCGCACCGAACACGTTCTACCGCGACGGCAGCATGGCGGAGCTGGCGCCGACCGGCGACCTCCGCGATCCCGTCGCGAGGGACACATTCTTCGCCGGCGGCGCGATGGACCGGGTCCGTGGCCTCACCGTGGACCGGCTGGCGATCGACATCCCGGCGTACGTCGAAACCCTCCAGACGTACGTCACCGGCCCGCTCGCCACCCACGGCTACTGCATGGGCGCGCGGCTGGCGGTGCGGACCGCGGGGCAGTTCCCTGACGAGTTCGTCGCGGTCGGCGGCTTCCACGGCGGCGGGCTGGTCACGGCGGACGCCGCCTCGCCGCACACCTGCATCGCCGGGACGAGGGCGGAGTACTACTTCGGGCACGCCGACCACGACCGCTCCATGACGCCGGAGAACGTCGAGGACCTCAGCAGGGCCCTCGACGACGCCGGGGTGATCTACACCAACCTCATATACCCCGACGCCCCGCACGGCTACACGATGGCGGACACCTCCTCCTACCAGGAGGCGGGGACTCATCGGCACTTCACCGATCTCGAGGCGCTCTACGCCCGTACGATGGCGTGATGGCGAAACCGGTACTTGTCGTGATGGGAGTCTCGGGCTCAGGGAAGTCGACCATCGGGGCGGCGATCGCAGGGCGGCTGCGGGTGCCTTTCGAGGATGCCGACGATCTGCATCCGCAGGCGAACATCGAGAAGATGACCGCAGGGATCGCGCTCGACGACGATGACCGCTACCCCTGGCTCGAGGCGGTCGGGGAGTGGCTTGCCCGGCACGCCGAGCGCGGTGGCGTGATGGGCTGCTCGGCGCTGAAGCGGAAGTACCGTGACCAGCTCCGCCGGCACTACCCGGAGGTGACCTTCCTCCATCTGGAGGGCACCCGCGAGGTGATCGCGCGGCGCCAGGCGAGCCGACCCGGCCACTTCATGCCGGCCGCCCTCCTGGACAGCCAGTTCAAGACACTCGAGCCGCTCGAGCCGGACGAGGCCGGGACGGCGATCGCCGTGGACCAGCCGGTCGACGCGATCGTCGAGGAGTACGCAGCCCGGATCGGCGCCTGATCGGCACCGAGATGCGGCCGACACGCGCCCATCTCGGGTTGGGCACTGCGTGCCGGCCGCGGCCACACCCGGGTGAGGGACCAGCGGGCGGGCCCACCTTCGACCGTAGCCCAGGATCCGGCCCCACAACAGGGGGGCAACGACTATCGCAGCAGGTCAGCCCGTAAAAATCTGTCCGTAGAACACGTCCGGAACCTCGGACGCCTTTGAGGTGAACTCGGGGGACCGCTTCTCCAGGAACGCGGCGACTCCCTCCTTGCCGTCGCCTACCGAGGCGTAGAACATCGCCAGCGAGTCCGACAGGTGGGCCTCGAGCGGGTGGCGTGCGGAGACGTTGCGGGTGATCAGCTGGCGGACGAGCGCGGTGCCGACCGGCGACCGGTTCTGGGTGAACCTCCGTGCCAGCTCGAAAGCCGCGGGCAGCAGCTCGTCGGGCAGGTGGATGCTGCGGACGAGACCGCCGTCGAGGGCCTGGTCGGGGTCGAGGATCTCCGCGGTGTAGAGCCACTCCAGGGCCCGGGGAACGCCCACGACGCGCGGCAGGAAGTAGGACGAGCAGGCCTCGGGGACGATGCCGAGCTTGCCGAAGACGAAGCCGATCTTCGCCTTCGAGGAGGCCAGCCGCGCGTCCATCGCGCACAGCATCGTGGCGCCGATGCCGACCGCCGGGCCGTTGATCGCGGCGATCACCGGCTTGGGGAGTGCGTGGATCGCGAGGGTGACCTTGCCGCCCGTGTCGCGTACGCCCTCGGCGTACTCGGGGTGGTTGGCCGGGTCGGCGAGGTGCTCGGCGAGCCTCTCGGGAGTCGGGTGCAGCGACTCGTCGAGGCCGAACACGTTCCCGGAGGCGGAGAGGTCCATCCCGGCGCAGAACGCCCGCCCGGCGCCGGTCACGATGACCGCGCGCACCTCGTCGGCCATCGCGTCGGTGGTGAAGACCTCCTCCAGCTCGCGCGCCATCGTCACCGTGAACGAGTTGAGCGCGTCGGGGCGGTTGAGGGTCAGGAGCGCGATGCCATCGGCGTCCACGTCGAAGGTCAGGGTCTCGTAAGCCATGGGTCACAGTCTGCACCGGTGGTCGAACTTGTCGAGACCCGAGTGTCCGGTGGTCGAGCTTGTCGAGACCCCCGTCGTGTATCCGGTCGACCGCGGATGGGCGGGTCTGAGTACTGTCGAAAGTCGGTACGTCCGGAGCGATGCCGCAACTACCGTGGTGGGCGTGAGTCTGCTGCGACGACCCGGCCTGTCGGCTCGGTCAGTTCTCGTCCTGCCGATCCTGTCGGGCCTCCTGGTCGTGGCGGTCGCCGCCGAGCACCTCTACATGAGCGACGCGGGCCACCCGCAGTGGTCGGGCTGGTCCGCGCTGGTGGGAGTCCTCGGTGTCACGCTCGCGATGTGGGTCCGGCAGAGGCAGCCTGCCGTCGCGGTAGCGCTCGTGTGCGCGCTGGTCGGCGGCACGGTGGTGGCCAACGACGGGTGGGTCCTGATCAGCTATATCGGCTTCGCGGCCGTGGTGAGCTTCCTCGTCGGCAGACGGGCCGACCGGGTGTGGCCGTCGGCGGTCGTGGCGGGTGTGGCGGTGGTGGCCCTGACCGTCCTGGACGCCGTCGTCAACGGCGGCGGAGTGCGGGTCGCGATGGCCGGCAACATGATCATCTTCATGGCGCTGCCGTGGCTCAGCGGCCGCTACCTGCGCCAGGTCGCCCACAACCATTCGACCGAGATCGAGCAGGCCCAGCTCGCCGAGCGCGCCCGGATCGCCCAGGAGATGCACGACTCGCTGGGCCACGAGCTCAGCCTGATCGCGCTGCGCGCCGGTGCGCTCGAGGTGGCTCCGGGGCTCACCGACTCCAACCAGAAGGCGGCCGGCGCCATCCGCGCGGCCGCCGCCGGGGCCACCGAGCGGCTCGGCGAGATCGTCGGCGTCCTCCGCCCCGCCGCAGAGGAGGCGCCGCTGACCCCGGCCGCGGCCGGGATCGACGGCCTGGTCGAGCGTGCGCGTGAGTCGGGGATGGACGTACGCCTGGCCGGATCGCTCGACGATGGCGAAGGGGTGCGGGACGTCGCCGCCCATCGCATCGTGCAGGAGGCGCTGACCAACGCGGCCCGGCACGCTCCCGGGGCGCCGGTGACGGTCTCGGTGGAGGCCGGGGCCGACGGCGTACGCCTCTCGGTGACGAACAGCCGCGCGACCCTCCCTCCGCGCGTCGGGGCCACCACCGGCCTCGGCCTGGCCGGGCTGGAGGAGGCGGCGCGCGCCGCCGGAGGCACGCTGCGCCACGGTCCCACCGCGGGCGGAGGCTTCGAGGTGGTCGCCGACCTGCCCGCCCGCAGTGACCGACCCGGCGACCGGCGAGAGGTGGCCCTGTGATCCGTGTGCTGCTGGCCGACGACGAGGCGATGGTGCGGGCCGGCGTACGCGCGATCCTGGAGACCGACGAGCGGATCGAGGTGGTCGCCGAGGCCGCCGACGGGCGCGAGGCGGTCGAGGCGGCCCAGCGCCACCGGCCCGACGTCGCGCTGCTCGATGTCAGGATGCCGCGGATGGACGGTCTGGCGGCGGGGGCGGAGATCGCCCGGACCGCTCCGGAGACCGCGCGCGTCATGCTGACCACCTTCTCCGAGGACGCCTACATCGCCCGGGCCCTCGGCGACGGGGCGAGCGGGTTCCTGCTGAAGTCCGGCGACCCCCGCGAGCTGCTCGCGGGCGTGCACGCGGTCGCCGACGGCGCCGCCTTCCTCTCCCCACGGGTCGCCCAGCGCGTCATCGCCGAGCTCGGCGCCGGGGCCGGTGACCGGATGTCGCGGGCCGCGGACGCGCGGGCCAAGGTGGCCGCTCTCACCGACCGTGAGCGTGACGTGATGGCGCTGGTCGGCGCCGGGCTCTCCAACGCCGAGATCGGTCGGCGGCTCCACCTCGTGGAGGGGACCGTGAAGGCCTATCTGAGCAGCGCGTTCGGTCGTCTCGGCGTACGCAACCGGGTGCAGGCAGCGGTCCTCGCCCACGAGGCAGGGCTCGTGAGCGAGGACCGCTAGGCGGCGCAGGCCCTCAGGCGTCGCGCCGGCGGAACACCAGGTAGCCAGCCAGAAGGGTGGCCACGGACCAGGCGGCGAAGAGCCCGAGCCCGCCGTTGCGGCCGTAGGGGAGTCCGTCGGAGAGCCCGAAGAGGGTCGCGATCCCGATGCCGAGATACTCCGTGCCCGCCGTTCCCGGCAGGTAGTAGGAAACGTCGGTCATCAGGTCCATCCCGCTCATCATCAGCACCATCGGCAGCAGGAACAGCACCAGGAACGCCACGACCAGCGCCCCGGCGGTGCTGCGCAGACCGACGGCGAGCCCGATGGCCAGCGCGACGACCACGCCCATGTAGACGCTGATCTTGCCGGCCACCGTGGCTACCGCGGAGACGTCGAAGACCCCGTAGTCGCCCGCCGTCAGGTAGCCGAGACCGGCACCCAGGACGGCGAGGAGCGCTCCGGCGACCAGTGCGACGACCTCCACGACGACCAGCTTCGCGATCAGCACCCGGCCGCGCCGGGGCTCGCACTGCAGGGTCGTACGCATGCTGCCGGAGGCATACTCCGAGGTCACCGTCAGCAGGGCCAGCGCGATCAGCGCGAACTGGGTGAACAGCAGCCCGGCGGTGGCGACCTCCTCCACGTGGAGCAGCTGGTCGGCGTGGGACAGGTTCGGGTTGGGCTCGGCGGCGTCGAAGCCCAGCGGCACCGAGTAGAGCGCCATCAGTGCGGCCGCGCCGATCAGGCACCACCAGGTCGAGCGGACCGACCAGAGCTTGGTCCATTCGGACGAGATCGTGGCCAGGAACGGGCTCAGCATCAGGCCACCTCGCTTCCCGTGTACTCGACGCTCCCGGCGGTCAGCCGGAAGTACGCCTCTTCGAGCGACCTGTGCCCGGCGACGAACGACTCCAGCGAGGAGTCCGCGAGCAGCCGCCCGCGGCCCAGCACGACCAGATGGTCGGCGGTCTGCTGCATCTCGCTCATCAGATGGCTGGAGACGAGGACCGTACGCCCCTCCGCGGCGAGCGACCTGAGCAGCTTCCGGATCCACATCACCCCGTCGGGATCGAGCCCGTTGACCGGCTCGTCGAAGAGCATCACCCGCGGGTCGCCGAGCAGCACGCCCGCGATCCCGAGCCGCTGGCTCATCCCGAGCGAGAGGCTCGCGGCCCGCCGCCGGGCGACCCCGGCCAGGCCGACCCGCTCGAGCACCTCGTCCACCCGGGCCACCGGGATCGAGTTGCTCCGCGCCATCGCCACCAGATGCGTACGCACCCGGCGACCGGGGTGCACCGCCTTGGCGTCCAGCAGCGCACCGACCTCGCGCAGCGGGCGCCGCAGCGAGGCGTACGGACGGCCATCGATCGTCGCCGTGCCCGACGTCGGCCGGTCCAGGCCGAGGATCATCCGCATGGTGGTGGACTTCCCGGCGCCGTTGGGGCCGAGGAAGCCGGTGACCCGGCCGGGCTGTATCTGCAGGGTGAGATCGTCGACCGCGGTGGTCGCGCCGTATCTCTTGGTCAGGTGGTCCAAAGTGATCATGCGTCGAAACTAGGGATCCGCGCCTTCGGGCACAGTGGACGAAAAGCAGCCGTCCCTACCGACGAAAGTCAGTAGGGACGGCTCGGGGTGGAACGAGCTACTCGGGCAGACCAGTCGCTGTGCAGATGTCCGCCGGGATCTGGTCGACGGTGTCCGCCTTGATGTGGCCGAACATCGTCAGCGCGTCCTCCTTGCGCCAGTTGACCGCGAAGTCCTTGATCGGGACACCACAGGTCATCGCGGAGCCACCCGCGAGCGCCTTGAACGCCCACAGGAACTTCGCGCCGCCGATGACGCTCATGCCCTCGCCGACCTTGAGTCCTTCGGCGCCCTCGCCCATCTCGGCGAGCTTGGCCGGGTTCAGCAGGGTGCCCAGGCTGGTGGCCTTCTTGCCGATCGCGGAGATGACCTCGGTCTGGTTGGCGCCACGACCCAGGTCGCCGTCCTCGGCGGCATAGCGGGACCGCGAGTAGGCGAGCGCGGTGACGCCATCGGCCTCCTGGCAACCCTTCTCGACGTCCAGGCCGGCCTTGGGGTCCTTCATGTCCTTCTTCGGACAGATCTCGATGCCGCCCACGCCGTCGACGAGCCGGGCCAGACCGCCCATGCCGATCTCGACATAGCCGTCGATGCGTACGCCGGTGTTCTGCTCGATCGTCTGCACCAGCAGCTCGGGGCCGCCATAGGCGAAGGCCGCGTTGATCTTGGTGGTGCCGTGACCCGGGATCGGCACGATGGAGTCGCGGGGGAGGGTCACCACGATCGTCTTGCCGGCACCGGTGTGCAGCAGCTTGATGGTGTCGGTGCGGCTGCCCGCAGCGTCACCGGTGGAGAGCTTCTTCTTCTCCTCGGCCGTCAGGCCCTCGCGGGAGTCGCTGGCGACGATGAGGTACGTCGTGCCGGGCTGGTCCGCGGGCCGCTCGCCGGCGGTCGGCTCGTAGGGGACCTTGTCGACCTTGTTCCAGGCGCTGATGCCGATCCAGGCGACCGCGCCGACCAGGATCAGGATCGGGATCATCACGATGGCGACGAACTTGCGGAACGGGTGGCGCTTCTTGGGCTTGGGCTGGCGGCCCCCGCGACCGCCGCCGTAGCCGTCGCCCGGACCCCCATAGCCGCCGTTGCCACCGTTGCCGCCGTACTCGCTCGGCTGGCTCCAGTCCTGGTTGTAGCCCTGGTTGTATCCCTGATTGCCATAACCGCCCTGTTGGCCAGGTGTCGGCGCGATCTGCCCCGGCTGGGGCAGCGGCCGGTCATAGCCGCCACGCGGCGGCGCCTGGGGCGGCGAGCCGCCGGGAGGGCGCCGGACGGTGGGCATGACGTTGGTGGGCTCGGGCCCCGAAGGCTGAGCTTGCTGGCCGTTGCCGTACGCCCAGCCGTACTGCTGCGACCGGGGATCGTTGGGGCTGCCAGGGTTGCGGGGGTTTGGCATGCGCTCAAACGTACCGTGCCAGGCCGCTAAAGTTAGTCGGCGCGTCGCACCACCGTGTTACTCGTGTGACTGGTGATACTGGCGGTGCAAACTCATCACTCGAGGGACCCCAGATGGCTGAGCAGAACTACCGGCCCCAGCGTACGGCCGCCGAGCGCGCCTCCCGCGTGCGGTTCCGTCGCGCCATGGCGCTGCTGCTGATCACGCTGCTCCTGCCAGGGTCCGCCCAGCTCGTCGCCGGCAACCGCCGCGTCGGCCGGATCGCGATCTGGACCGTCATCGGTCTCGCGGTCACCGCCGGGCTGGTCTTCGGGATCTCCCTGCTGTGGCACGGCCTGATCTTCCGGCTCGGTACGACGCCGTGGCTGCTGGGCCTTTTCCGCATCGGGCTCATCGCCGGCGCCATCGCCTGGGCCGCCCTCTTCATCGACGCCTGGCGCCTGGGCCGCCCGCTCGAGCTCGACCTCAAGCAGCGCCGCATCGTGGTCGCGATCAACGGCGCGCTGGCCTTCTCCGTGGCCGCGACCCTGATCTTCGGCGCCCACCTGGTCGGCGTCCACAAGGGCATGGTCGAGGCGATCTTCGCCGGTGCCGAGGCCGCCGAGGCCCACAACGGCCGCTTCAACGTCCTGCTCGCCGGCGCGGACTCCGACGGCGGCAAGACCCGCTGGGGCCTGCGTCCCGACTCGCTCACGGTCGCCTCCATCGACGCCGTGACCGGACGTACGGTGCTCATCGGCCTGCCCCGCAACATGCAGAACTTCACCTTCGACGACGGCTCGCCGATGGACGAGGAGTTCCCGCGCGGCTTCGACTGCGACGGCTGCTACCTCAACGGCGTGAGCACCTGGGCCGGTGAGCACAAGGAGCTCTACAAGGGCGAGAATGATCCCGGGATGGCCGCCACCGTGGACGCCGTCGAGGGCATCACCGACCTGCAGATCAGCTACTACGCGATCGTCGACCTCAACGGCTTCGAGGAGATCGTGGACGCCATCGGGGGAGTCACCCTGAAGGTCCGCCAGCCGATCCCGGTCGGCCTCCCGTCCGACAAGTTCTACACCCACATCCAGCCCGGCACGAAGAAGCTCGATGGCTGGGAGACCCTCTGGTACGCCCGGGCCCGCCACGACTCCGACGACTACTCCCGGATGGCCCGCCAGAAGTGCGTCCTGAACGCGATCCTGCAGCAGACCAGCCCCGCTGACGTCGTACGCCACTACCAGGACGTCGCGAAGGCGACCGGCTCCACGATCACCACGAGCGTGCCGCCGAGCGAGATCGAGCGGTTCTCGGCGCTGGCGCTGAAGGCGAAGTCGCAGAAGATCTCGACGCTCTCGCTGGTGCCGCCGCTGGTCAACACCGCCGACCCGGACATGTCCGACATCCACGCCGAGGTGCGCAAGGCGGTGAAGAAGGCCACCCCGAAGAAGGAGGAGGCCTTCAATCAGCAGAGCGAGTCGCCCGGTGACGACGGCGAGACGAAGGCGCCCGCCTCCACGGACAAGCCCAAAGCCTCCGGCGATGACAAGGGCGGTCCCGTCACTGGCGGCTCCCTGGGCTCGCGCAACAAGGGTTACCAGGCCAACGAGACCGACGACCTCGCCTCCGCGTGCTGAGGCCCGCCGTCGGTCGAGCCGCGAGGCCGCCCGCGGCCGAGCGTGTCGAGACCAACACAGTCCTGTCGAGTGCCGATCCGACCGTGTTGGTCTCGACACGCCTCCGCCTTGCGGCTCCGGCGGCTCGACCAGCGGGGAGCGGCCCGAGCCTGTTGAACAACGCGTTAACGGGGCGTCACAGCGACTCGCTGATTCCCGGGATACCCCGCGGTCGCGGCTAGTCTGGATCCGTGCCAGGGAGCAATCGTGTCACCGCGGTGGTGGTGACCTTCAACCGTCTCGAGCTGCTGCAGCGACTGCTGGAGCGGCTCGACGTGGTCGACGGCCTCGACGAGGTGATCGTCATCGACAACGCTTCCACCGACGGTACGTCGCAGTGGCTCGCCGAGCTCGACGGTGCCGAGGAGCCGGGTCAGCGCCAGGTGCCGGTGATCGCCCGCACCCTGCAGCGCAACAGCGGCGGCGCCGGTGGCTTCCACGACGGCCTGGAGCTGGCGATCGAGCGCGGTGCCGACCTGGTCTGGCTGATGGACGACGACGGCCTGCCCGACACCGACTGCCTCGGGCTGCTGCTCAAGCAGACCGACCTCGACTTCTGGGGGCCGCTCGTCGTCGACGAGGGCGACCCCGGCCGCCTGGTGTTCCCGATCCGGCTTCCGGGCCGCTCCAAGGTCGTGCACCAGCTCGCCGACGTCGAGGCGGCCGCCACCGACGGCCTGATCAAGGACATCGTGATCCCGTTCAACGGGGTCCTGGTCACCCGCGACCTGGTGGAGCGGATCGGCTACCCCCGAGCGGAATACTTCATCTGGGGCGACGACCACGAATACCGTCTCCGGGCCGAGAAGGCCGGGGCGCGGATCGCGACCGTTGTCGGCGCTCAGGTGCGCCATCCCTCCGTCGGAGATCTCGGCACGCCGATGGCGTGGGGGAGGGCGACGTACAACCACACGCCGAGCGACCTGAAGCACTACTGCATGGCGCGCAACAACCTGCTGAATCTGCGCGACTACCGAGGGTGGCCCTTCGCTTTGGCTTTCGTCGCGAAGACTCTATGGTTCTACCTGCTCACCAAGCCGCAGCCGAGCCGGATCTGGCTGTCGGTGCAGGCGTGGTGGGCCGCTATCCGGGGGGACTTCAGTGGACACGAGAGGTTCCTTCGTTGAGCACCACCCGTGAGACGGTCGCGATCGTCGTCGTCACCTACAACCGCGCCGACATGCTGCGCGGGCTGCTCGACGGGCTCACCAAGCTCGACGAGCCCGCTGATGCGGTGATCGTCGTCAACAACGCCTCCACCGACCACACCGCGCAGGTCCTGGCCGAGGCGATCACGCCCAACCTCCAGGTCATCGACAGCCCGGAGAACCTCGGTGGCGCCGGCGGCTTCCACCTCGGCACCAAGGCCGCGGTCGAGCAGGGCTGGGACCGTCTCTACCTGATCGACGACGACGTCGTCCCGGCCCACGACTGCCTCGAGATGCTGCTCGCCCAGGACGAGGACTGCCTCTTCTCCGTGCGTGAGGACAAGAACGGCAAGCTGATCGAGCTGGCCGCGCTGAAGTTCGACCTGCGCAACCCGCTCGCGATCAAGCCCAAGACCGCCTCGGTCATGGACGCCTACCCGACCCGCGATGCGCTTCCGGAGCGGGTCGCGGTGGAGAACGTCGCTTTCGAGGGCTTCATGATCCGCCGCACCGTCCTGGAGGAGATCGGGCTTCCCGATCCGTCCTACTTCATCTTCTACGACGACGTGGATCTCGCGATCCGCGCCCGCCGCGCCGGCCGCACCATCTGGGCCGTACGCGACGCGGTGCTCGTTCGACAGCTCGACTTCAGCCAGCAGCACGACCTGGCCGGCTGGAAGGGCTTCTACATGTACCGCAACCTCTTCGTCGTCCACTTCCGCTACGGCGAGAACGTCCTCGTACGTCTCAAGCCCTGGCTCATCACCGCGGCCGTGGTTCTCCTCAGCCCGCTGCGAGGCGGCAAGCACGAAGCCGTCAACGTGATCAAGGCCCTGCGCGCCGCGCGGGGTATGCGAACCCTGCCCAAACCTTGACCCTCACCTCCTCCTGACCGACCCCTTACCCACAGAGACCTAGACTGAGCGATCGTGTCCTTCCCTGAAACCACTCCTGACCTCGTCATCGTCGGCTCCGGCCTCTTCGGCCTGACCATCGCCGAGCGCGCCGCCACCGAGCTGGACAAGAAGGTGCTCATCATCGAGCGCCGTCCGCACATCGGTGGAAACGCCTACTCCGAGTTCGACGAGGAGACCGGCATCGAGGTGCACAAGTACGGCACCCACCTCTTCCACACCTCCAACGAGAAGGTGTGGAACTACGTGCGCAAGTTCACCGAGTTCACCGACTACAAGCACAAGGTGTTCGGGAAGTACAAGGGGCAGGTCTACTCCCTGCCGATGAACCTCGCGCTGATCAACTCCTTCTTCGGGAAGTCGCACACCCCCGACGAGGCGCGCGCGCTGATCGCGGAGCAGGCCTCCGAGTTCAACACCGAGGACGCCAAGAACCTCGAGGAGAAGGCGATCTCGCTGATCGGCCGCCCGCTCTACGAAGCCTTCATCAAGGGCTACACGGCCAAGCAGTGGGAGAAGGACCCGACGGAGCTGTCGCCCGACATCATCACGCGCCTCCCGGTCCGCTACACCTTCGACAACCGCTACTTCAACGACAAGTACGAGGGGCTCCCGGTCGACGGCTACACCGCGTGGCTGCAGCGGATGGCCGACCACCCCAACATCGAGGTCAAGCTCGACACCGACTTCTTCACCGTGGTCGACGACTTCAAGGGCAAGGTCCCGATCGTCTACACCGGCCCGGTCGACGAATACTTCGACTTCTCCGCGGGCAAGCTCTCCTGGCGCACCGTGGACCTCGAGTCCGAGACCCTCGAGGTGGACGACTACCAGGGCACCGGCGTGGTGAACGCCAACGACCCCGAGGTCCCGTTCACCCGTGAGCTGGAGTTCAAGCACCTCCACCCCGAGCGTGCCGACCGCTACAAGCCCGGCAAGACGATCGTGGTGAAGGAGTACAGCCGCTTCGCCCAGGAGGGCGACGAGCCGTACTACCCGATCAACACCGCCGACAACCGCGAGAAGATCCTGGTCTACCGCGACCTGGCCAAGAAGGAGCCGATGGTGCTCTTCGGCGGCCGCCTCGGCACGTACAAGTACCTGGACATGCACATGGCGATCGCGTCCGCGCTCACCATGTTCGAGAACAAGCTCCGTCCCCACTTCGAGGACGGCACCCCGCTCACCTCCGGAGGCGTTGACGAATGAGCGTGACCCGACTGCTCCAGCGGCAGATCCTGCCCCTGGACCGTGACTCCGACGTACTCCCGCTCTACGTCGACAACCAGGCTGCCATCCTCGATGCCGACAAGTACGAGGTCGGCTCCGACAAGACGGCCCAGGCGCTGAACAACGCCCAGATCCGCCAGTCGATCAACGACGGCACCCAGATCCACCCCGATCAGATCGAGTCGCGTACGGCACTGCGGATCCTGAAGAGCGAGCGGCTCTCGCTCGGCACCTACTTCAACGCGTTCCCGGCCAGCTACTGGCGCCGGCACACCGTGGTCGACAGCGTGAAGCTGACCGTCGCGCTCCAGGGCCGCGGCGCGAGCGTCATCGTCTACAAGTCGATGGCCAACGGCCGCTCGCAGCGCGTCGACGCGGCTGACACCGGCACCAACCCCGAGGGGACCTTCACCTTCGACCTGCCGCTGAAGCCGTTCGTCGACGGCGGCTGGTACTGGTACGACGTCGTCGCCTCCGACGAGGACGCCGTCATCACCTCGGCCGAGTGGACCGCGGAGGTTCCCGACGACCGTGCCGAGCACGGCACCGTCGACATCTGCGTCACCACCATGAACAAGCCCGACTTCTGCGCCAAGCTGCTCGCGCAGATGGGTGAGGACGAGCAGCTGCGCCCCTACCTCGACACCGTCTTCGTGATGGAGCAGGGCACCAAGAAGGTCGCCGACGACGTCGAGTTCCCCGCGGCCGAGAAGGCCCTGGGCGACCTCCTGCACATCATCGAGCAGGGCAACCTGGGCGGCTCCGGCGGCTATGCGCGTGGTCAGCTCGAGTCGGTGCGCAAGGGCACCGCGACGTACGCCCTGATGATGGACGACGACGTCGTCTGCGAGCCTGAGGGCATCATCCGCGCGATCACCTTCGGTGACCTCGCCAAGCGGCCGACCATCGTCGGTGGCCACATGTTCTCGCTCTACGCCAAGTCGCGCCTGCACTCCTACGGCGAGATCGTCCAGCCGTGGCGCTTCTGGTGGCAGTCGGCTCCCGGCGTCTACGGCGACTGGGACTTCGGTGCCCGCAACCTGCGCTCGACCCGCTGGCTGCACAAGCGCGTCGACGTGGACTTCAACGGCTGGTTCATGTGCCTGATCCCGCGCAAGGTGATCGAGGAGATCGGGCTCTCGCTGCCGGTCTTCATCAAGTGGGACGACTCCGAGTACGGCCTGCGCGCCAAGGCAGCCGGCTTCCCGACCGTGTCGTTCCCCGGTGCGGCCGTGTGGCACGTCCCGTGGACCGACAAGAACGACGCCCTCGACTGGCAGTCCTACTTCCACCAGCGCAACCGCTTCGTCGCCGCGCTGCTGCACTCGATCTACGACGACGGCGGCCGCATGGTCACCGAGTCGTTCTCTCACCAGATCAAGCACCTGGTCTCGATGCAGTACTCGACGGTCATGCTGCGCCACCAGGCGCTGCTCGATGTGCTCGCCGGCCCCGAGAAGCTCCACGAGACCCTCGCGACCCAGCTTCCCGCCGTACGCGAGATGGTCAAGGACTACCCGGACGCGCAGCTCAAGGCCGACCGTGAGGAGTTCCCGCCCGTGCGCCGCCACAAGCCGCCGCGCAAGGGCAAGGAGGACACCGAGGTCCCGACCAACCGCGAGGTCAAGCTGGCCGCGCTCAAGGCGCCGATCCGGCAGATCATGAAGCCGCGCAAGCTCTCCACGGAGTTCCCCGAGGCCGAGCTCGCCGCGATGGACAACCAGTGGTACCGGATCACCAAGTACGACAGCGCCATCGTGTCGATGAACGACCAGCAGGGTGCTGCCTTCTACCGCCGCGACAAGAAGCTCTTCAACCAGATGCTGAGGGACACCGTCAAGGTGCACCGCCGGCTCAAGCGCCAGTGGCCCAAGCTGGCCGAGGAGTACCGCTCCAAGCTGGGCGACTTCACCTCGCCCGAGGCGTGGGAGAAGACGTTCGAGCCGTGGCTGGTCGCTGAGGAGAAGGGGTCCGATGGCAACCGGAGTTGATGAACGCCCCGTACGGATCGTCGACGCGCCGCTGGCACCCCCGGCGGAGAACCTCGGTCTGCTCTCGGTCTTCAAGCGCCGCTACCTCCTCAAGCTGCTCGTGCAGCGTGAGATCAGCGGTCGCTACTCCAACTCGATCCTCGGCGTCTTCTGGTCCTACATCAACCCGTTGACGCAGTTCCTCGTCTACTGGATCTTCATGGGCAAGATCATGGGCGCGGACAAGGGGATGGACAACTACCCGGTCCACCTGTTCGCCGGGCTCGTCATCGTCCACTTCTTCACCGAGACCTTCGGGGCAGGGACGCGGTCCCTGCTCGGCAACAAGGGACTGCTGAAGAAGATGGCGATGCCGAAGGAGATGTTCCCGGTCGCCTCCATGCTGGTCTCGCTCTACCACCTCGTGCCGGCGACTCTGATCCTCATCGTCGTCTGTCTGTTCAGCGGATGGACGCCGACCTGGGAGACGGTTCCCTCCTTCCTGCTCGCGCTCGGCATCGTGATGGCGCTGGGCACCGCTCTTGCCCTGGTCTTCAGCCTGGCCAACGTCTTCTTCCGGGACTTCGGCAGCGCGGTCAACATCCTGACCAACTACATCCGTTTCGGCGTCCCGATGATGTACCCGTTCTCGATGATCGAGGGCGCCCTCGGGGACAAGGCCTGGATCTACCTGCTCAACCCGATCGCGGACGCCGTGCTGCTCTTCCAGCAGGCTTTCTGGGTCGGGGTGACCCCGAATCCCGAGGAGACCGCCGCCAAGCACCTGCCCGAGAATCTGTGGATGTGGGGTCTGGGTGCGTTCGGTGTCTCGCTGGTCCTGCTGGTGATCGCCCAGGTGGTCTTCAGCAAGTACGAGAACAAGATTCCGGAGCGTCTGACATGACCGCCGACTCGATCGTGGTGGACGGAGTCACCAAGAACTTCACGCTCCGCTACCACCGCAGCATCAAGGACATCACCGTCGCCAAGATGAAGGGACGGGCGGTCTCCAACACCTTCAAGGCGCTGGACGACGTCACCTTCACGATCAAGCAGGGCGAGTCGGTGGGCCTGATGGGCCTCAACGGCTCGGGCAAGTCGACCCTGCTGAAGCTGATCAGCGGCGTGATGCGCCCCGACCAGGGTGTCGTGAAGACGCGTGGACAGATCGCCGGCCTGATCGCGACGGGTGCGGGCTTCCACCCGCAGCTGTCCGGGCGGGAGAACATCTTCCTCAACGCGGCGATCTACGGGCTCTCCGCCGAGGAGACCGCCGAGATCTACGACGACGTGGTGAACTTCGCCGAGCTCGGCGATCACCTCAACTCCCCGGTGGGCAACTACTCCTCGGGGCAGTACTCGCGCCTGGGGTTCTCGGTCGCCGTCCACATCGACTCCGACATCTTCCTCGCCGACGAGGTCCTCGCCGTCGGTGACAAGCCCTTCAAGAAGAAGTGCATGGAGAAGATGGAGGAGATCCGCGACAGCGGCCGCACCGTGGTCTACGTCAGCCACGCCGCCGGTTCGGTCAAGCGGATGTGCGACCGCGTCATCTGCCTGGAGAAGGGCCGCCTGGTCTTCGACGGCGACGTCGACGAGGGCATCGAGTACCTCCACTACGGTGAGGACGACTCCAAGGGCTCGGTGGCGCAGAGGAGGCTCGACGCTGCCGACAGTGCGCTCGGAGCGGAAGTCTGAGCGGAGCTCAGGGCGAGAGCCCGCGGAGAATTACAGATCTGTAGTTCCCCGCGGGCTCTTCCCACGTCTGTGGCTGGTGTGAAAGATGTTCCCTGGTGTTACGGAAACCAGGGGGGGATCCATACGTGCATTCGCAGGCCGGAGAAGAGCAGTCGAGCGACGTCGAGCGCGCTCGGTCGCGCTACGTCGCCTCGACCCAGCAGCTGCTCGTGCTCGGGTTCGTCCTGGCCGCGCTGGTCCCGGCGAGCACCGTCGTCGACCTGAAGGTGGTCCGACCCGGCGAGGTTCCCGTCTCCGGGAGCCAGGTGGCGGTGCCGTCAGCGGCGCAGGTGCCTTCCGATCCGGTCGACGCCCACGTCGAGGAGATCTCGCTGACCGCGCCGTCCGGGCACGGCGTGGCCGGACGGATCACCGCTGAGGCCAAGAAGGCCACTTCTGCGGGCGACGCGGTGACCGTCACCAGCCTCCCGCAGCCGGTGGACGGCTTCGGGACCGTCGGACTCACCTGGGCGCCCGGCGCGGTCGTCCCGGAGGAGGCGGTCGGGGCCGACGTACGCACGCTGGAGGACGGGACGTGGAGCGACTGGCAGGCGTTGGACGTCCACGTCGACGACCATGCTCCTGACCCGGGCTCGGCAGAGGCCGACGGGTCGAGGCCCGGCACCATGGAGGCGATCGTCGGCGAGGTCGACCAGGTGCAGACCCGGCTGCGGCTGACCGGTGCCCGGGTGCCCGCCGACCTCAGGCTGGCGGTGATCACGCCCGGCGAGGCGGACGAGAGCCGCAGCGAGTCGCCCGAGATCGAGACCGGGGCCGATGATGCGCCGGAGCCGGCCGAGGCGGTCGAGGGCACCCGGAGCGCCGAGGAGGGGGAGGCGGCGACGCTGTCTGCGGCTGCGTACACCTCCAAGCCCAGCATCTACAGCCGTCGCCAGTGGGGTGCCGACGAGAGCGTGCGCGAGGCCGGCCCGCCCGACTACCACGAGGTCCGCGGTGGGTTCGTGCATCACACCGTCAACACGAACTCCTACACGAAGGCGCAGGTGCCGGGGATCATCCGGAGCATCTACGCCTACCACGTGCGGAGCCGGGGCTGGCGCGACATCGGCTACAACTTCCTGGTCGACAAGTTCGGCCGGATCTGGGAGGGCCGCTACGGCGGCGTCGACCGCCCCGTCGTGGGTGCTCACACCTCGGGTTACAACAGCTACGGCTTCGGCGCCTCCGCGATCGGCAACTTCGACAACGTCGCACCTCCGACGGCGCTGGTGAACGCCTTCGGGACGCTGTTCGCGTGGAAGCTGTCGCTGCACGGTGTCCGCGGCAACAAGGGTTCCACCCGGATCGGCGACCGCACCTTCTCGCACGCGATCATGGGGCATCGCGACGCCGGCTCGACCGCGTGCCCGGGCCGCTACCTCTACGCCAAGCTGAGCACGATCCGCTCGCAGGCGGGCTCGAAGCAGGCGAGCTGGGCCGCGCGCGAGCTGCAGTCGCAGATCAGCGGCCGCGGCTACCCGGACCTGATCGCCCGGCGCGCTGCCGACAAGCGGATCGTCGTGATCCGCACCGACGGCAACGCCCGCTTCGGTACGCCGCGGGCGACGAACCTGATCGGCGGCACCTCGGCCACCTTGATGAACGCCGGTGACTGGGACCGCGACGGCGACGGCGACATCCTGATCCGCCACACCGACGGCACGATCCGGGTCAACCGCGGCAACGGCACCGAGACGTTCGCCTCCGGCGTCATCATCGGGCGCGGCTTCCAGTCCGTCTCGGTCATCGACGTGGTCAGCGACATCACCGGCGACGGCTGGCCCGACCTCGTGGGCAAGCACTCCACCGGCGAGATCCGGGTCTGGCCCGGGCGCGGCACCAGCGCCCTGGGCGCGTCCTACCGGATGCGCAGCGCAGTGAGCGGCTCGACCCAGGTCATCGGCGCCGGCCGCTTCTACGCCGACGACGGCTCGCCCGAGGTCGTCTTCAGGGTCTCGAGCAAGCTGCTGATCTTCCGCACCAACGGCCCCGGTGGCCTGACCACCTACTCCGACCCCGGGATCGACACCAGCGTCTTCGACTTCATCCTCGCGACCAAGGATCTGCGCGGCGCCGCCACCGGCGGAGACCTGCTGCTGCGTCGCAAGTCCGACGGCATGTGGTTCGCCTACGAGCACAACCAGAGCGGCGGCTGGGACCGGAAGTCCCAGATGGGGGTCGTGCGGGGCTACGACCAGTTCGGCTGAGCGCGCTCGGACTCGGCCAGGGCCGCCAGCCGATCCTCGGCAGCGTTGGTGACCAGCACCAGCGAGCCGCCGCCGGCGAGCAGCGAGGCGAGGAGCTCGGCGCCGGCCGGTGAGGCCGAGGGGACGGTGGAGAGCAGCCGTACGGCCTTCCCATCGCCTCCGAACAGGTCCGCGTGGCTGGTCTCGACGCCGGCCCATGAGGCGGCCGCGTCGTCCGCGGCGGGCGGGTCCCAGGGGGTGAAGGCATCCGGCTGCCCCCAGACCTCGATGCCGACGTCGTGCACGCCCTGGGGGAGCGGGTCGGCGAAACGTACGCCGAAGGGCAGCAGCGAGCACGCCAGCGTCGGCCGCTTCGCGGCGTCATCCGCCCAGGCGGGCAGCGTCTCGGGGCCGCAGACGACGGCGTCAGGGCCAGAGGAATCGGAACCGTCGGAGTCGGTCACCACGAGCCCGGTGTTCCAGGCGGCGCCCAGGAACACGGTGGCCAGCCAGTGGGTGGGCAGGTCGATCCGGATGCTGTCCCCGCGCTCGAGCCCGTGCTCGTCGAGGAGGAGGCCGGAGGCCTTGGCCACCCAGTTGGCATACGTCGTGGTGGAGAGCTCCTGGCGCTCGCCGCTCCCCTCGTCGTAGAAGGTCACGAACGGACCGCCGGGGTTGGTCCGCAAGGCTCGGGCGAGGGTCTCGGGGAAGCTGCTCACGTCGAAACTCTAAGGTGTGCGGCATGAGCGAGCGCCAGCGAGCGACCAGTGGGTCCATCATGCCGCCACTTCCGCACTCTTCGACTTGCCCTACGGAGGTGGCGGCATGACGTTCTGGGCAGTGATCCCCGCTGGTGGTGCCGGCACACGGCTGTGGCCGCTCTCGCGGTCCTCGGAGCCGAAGTTCCTGCGCGACCTCACCGGCCACGGACGTACCCTCCTGCAGGAGACCTACGACCGCCTCGAGCCCGTCTCCGACGGCATCATGGTGGTGACCGGCGCAGTCCACGAGCGGGCCGTGTGCGAGCAGCTGCCCGAGGTGCCGCACGACGCCATCCTGGCCGAGCCGAGCGGGCGCGACTCGATGGCGGCGATCGGCCTGGCCGCGGCCTTCCTGGAGCGGCGCGACCCGGAGGCCGTGATGGGCTCCTTCGCGGCCGACCACGTGATCCGCAACGTCGACAACTTCCACGAGACCGTACGCAGCGCCGCGGCGATCGCCGCGGACGGCTGGCTGGTGACGATCGGGATCTCGCCGACCTTCGCCTCGACCGCGTTCGGCTACATCGCCGAGGGCAAGCCGCTGGACGGCCACCACGGGGCGTACCTGGTCGACGAATTCGTCGAGAAGCCGTCGGCAGAGGTCGCGGCCGGCTATCTCGCAACCGGCCGCTACCGCTGGAACGCCGGGATGTTCGTCGTCCGTCCCACCGTCCTCCTCGACCTGCTCGCGGAGTCGGACCCCGGCTTCACCGACCGGCTGCGAGCCATCGCCGCCGAGCCGTCACGGCTCGAGGAGCTGTGGGAGACGCTGCCGAAGATCGCGGTCGACCACGCGGTCGCCGAGCCCGCTGCCGCCGCCGGCAAGGTCGCCACGGTGCCCGCGGACCTCGGCTGGGACGACATCGGCGACTTCGACTCGCTGGCGACGCTGCTCCAGGCCGCCGCCACCGCCTCGCCCGAGGGCCCGACGATCCTCGGTGACGCCTCGCTCGTCCACGCCCTCGACTCCACCGGTCTGGTCGTGCCCCACTCCGGCCGCATGGTCGCCCTCATCGGCCTCGAGGACATCGTCGTCGTCGACACCGACGATGCCGTCCTGGTCACCACCCGCACCCACGCCCAGCAGGTCAAGAAGATCGTCGCCGCCCTCAAGGACTCCGACCGCACCGACCTCACCTGACACGCTGGTCTCGACACGCCTCCGCCTAGCGGCTCCGGCGGCTCGACCGGCGGGGAACGCGAAACGGCCGCCTCCCCGAGGGGAGACGGCCGTTCGTACGTCCTGGAGGGGACTAGATCACATCGCCTGGGCCTCGGGGCTGGAGGTGTAGGGGTACTGAGTCATGAAGTCCTTGATGGCCTCGCCGGAGACGCCCTCGCAGTACTGGAAGACGCCCTTCTGGGTGGACGCCTCGGTCGGGTTGGCCGGGTCGGCGGACCAGTGCGTCATCGCGATGTGGGTGCCCGAGGGGAACTCGGTCTTCTTGTCGCCGGCGACCGCGGTCTCCTTGGCGTCGGCAGCGGTCCACGGAGCCGCGATGAACTTGTAGCGGAAGTTGGAGGTGCCGGCGAACTTGTCACCGATCGCGCGCAGCTCGTCCAGCTCGTCCTTGGAGACGGTGTCGTCGTACCACACGATCGTGTAGCCGTGCTCGAGGTTGTGCACCAGAGCCTCGAGGTCGGGACGGTCCTCGGGGGTGTAGAACTTGCGCGACATGTCGGCCGGCGCGACGTTGGCCTCGTTCCAGTGCGGACCGAAGGCCGGGGGAGCAGTCGTGTAGGTCTGCTCGGTGCCGGTGGCGATGTGGTTCTGGTTCCCGTCGGCCGCCATCTCGGTGACCTTCTGGCAGCCGGCCGCCTTGGCGCTCTTCCCGATGTCCGGCAGAGCGACGTCCTTGTACTCGCTGTCCTTGATGAAGCCGCTGATCGGCGTCCATGCGGCAGCGCCGACGATCACGACGGCGAAGGCGATGCAGACACCGATGATCGCCCAGCCTCGGACGCGCTCGGCGCGGCCCTGCTTCTTGCGGATGTCGTTGATGACCGCACGGCGGTCTTTGTTGAGCGACTTGTTGGCCACGGTTCGGCGTACCTCGGGTCTTTTGTCGGGACGCGCAGATTCTAGGTGGTCAGTGGTAGCAGAAGGGAAGTTGCCCCGTGATTATTCTCCTCGCGCTCGCATCGCCAACCGTGGGCGAACGCCAGCGCGGCGATCACCGCGGGGTCCGCGCCGACCACTCGGAGCCCGTCCTGGTGCGGGACCGGAGCGGTCCCGGTCACCTCGCTGACTGCCGCGGAGAGCTCCTCGACGCTCGCCGGTGCACCGAACGGCGCCTGGTCCTCGGCGGCACCCTTCAGGGCGCGTACGACTGCCTCCCTGGCCCCGAAGCCGAAGAAGTCCGACCCCTCGGGGCGGATGAGCGCACTCGCTCCCGGCCCGTCGTCACCCGGCTCGCGGACGAGGTCCGCCCGGCCGCGCAGGACCGCGAACGGTCGCGCGCCCAGCTTGCCCTGGGAGATCTCGGCCGCCGAGGCGATCTCGTCGACGACGGCGGGGGCGGTGACGACGAGATCGTTGCCGTAGGCGTCGACCTGGCCGGCGAAGCTCTCCAGCACCTCGAGGCCGGCGGCGCCGATGGCGATGTCGGTCTGCCCGTCGCGCCAGGCGCGTCCGGCGGTGTCGGTGATGATCACCCCGACGTTCGCGCCGGTGCGGTCGCGGAACGTGGCGCGCAGGGCACGCGCGGAGGCGTCGGGGTCCAGGGGGAGCAGCACGATGTAACCGGCCTCGACGTTGGAGGCGTCGATCCCGGCCGCAGCCATCGTCAGCCCGAGGCGGCTGCGCACGATCTGGGTCGGCCCGCGTCGGGCCACCACCCGCGTCGTCTCGCCGGGGAGCGCGTCGTCCCGGTTGCCCTCCCGCACCTGACCCTCGGCCTTGGAGACGACCTTCGAGGTGACCACGACGATGTCGCCGTCGACCAGCGGGGACGCCAGGCCGGAGTCGAGTGCAGTGAGGAGCAGGGCGGCGAGGTCGTCGCCCTTACGCACCTCGGGTACGCCGTCGGGGGCGGTGACGGTGATGCCCTGCCCACTCATCGGCCCAGCCGTGTGCCCCGTCATCGGGTGACCAGCTCGACCGCGGCGGCGGCGATGTCGGCGGTCGCATCCTCGGAGGACATCCACAGCGGTACGGCGGCCGCGTTCAGTCCCGACTCGGTGAGCGAGGGGACCGCGGCGGCGTCGGCGGTGTCGACCAGCCAGCCGTCGAGGACCCCGCCCGAGCCCCGCGTCCCATAATGCAGACCGACTCCGGCCGCGGTCGCGTCGACGCCGATGGCGGCGAGCATCTGCTCGGCCATGCCGCGTACGTGATGACCGCTGATGATCGGCGAGATCCCCACCACGGGGGCCGAGGTGGCGACCAGTCCCTCCCGGATTCCGGGTACGCCGAGGATGGTTCCGATCGAGACGACCGGGTTGGACGGGGGCACGATCACCAGGTCGGACTTCAGCAGCGCGTCCATGACGCCGGGGCCCGGTTTCGACTCGTCCTGCCCCACGAAGATCAGCTTTTCGACGGGAACGCCGGCCCGGAGGCGTACCCAGTATTCCTGGAAGTGAACGACCGAGAGTCCACTGGGTGAATTCTCGTCCTTGATCGCCACATGGGTCTCGACGCGGTCGTCGGTCATCGGCAGCAGCTGCACGCGGTCGCCCCATACAGGCTTCAGCCAGCGTTCGCACAACGCCGTAGTGACCTGCGACAACGGAAAGCCGGCCTCGAGCATCTGGGTGCGTACGAGATGGGTGGCGATATCGCGGTCGCCGAGCCCGAACCAGGTGCCGGGGACCTCGTAGGACTCGAGTTCCTCCTTGATCGACCACGTCTCGGCCTTGCGGCCCCAGCCGCGCTCATGGTCGAATCCGTTGCCGAGGGTGTACATCACCGTGTCGAGGTCGGGACAGACCTTGACGCCGTGCATCCACAGATCGTCGGCGGTATTGGCGATCACGGTGACCCGGGCATCTTCCTCAATGCCCGGGACACGGCCGGCAGAGATGCCGTGGAGGAGCCCGGAGATGAACTTCGAACCACCATGGCCGCCGGAGAGAACGGTGATGTCACGCATGGCCCTAGCCTCTCAGACGGGGGCCAGCAACCCTGCTCCAGCCGGTGAAGAAAGCCTGTGTTAAAGCAGCCCTAGCAGATTTGAGGGTTGACTTGTGGCACCGACAGGCATGTAATTTCATCAGTGTGATTCGAAATTGAAACGGGGACCGATAGCGGTGGCGACAGCGCTTGAAAATCTCGGGAAGATTTCGGCAGGGAACTGCATCAAAGTGACGGCCCAGGTCGTAACAAGAGGCAGTTCCCGAAAAAACGGGGGGATCGGTTACCTGCCGATGGCGTGAGGTGACTGGCCCGAGATGGGGTCACGGTCCCGAAAACAAGCTGAATAGGGTCGAAAGGTCGGAAAGACGATGAGAGAGCTGTTTCTCCTCGAGCCGGACACCGACGAAGGGGGCTGGCAGGAGCGCGCCCTGTGCGCGCAGACGGATCCGGAGGCGTTCTTCCCTGAAAAGGGTGGATCGACTCGGGAGGCCAAGAAGGTCTGCCAGACCTGCGAGGTGCGCCAGGACTGCCTTGAGTCTGCTCTGGGCAACGACGAGCGCTTCGGAATCTGGGGTGGACTCTCCGAGCGAGAGCGCCGCAAGCTGAAGAAGCGCGCAGTTTGAGCCTGTGACCTCGCGACGAAGGAGCGAGGTCGCAACGCGAAAAGATCGAGCGTGACGACTGAGCGAGGTCGAACGGCGAGCTTGCTCGTCCGTTCGCGCCGAGCGAGGGAGTAAGGCGCCCGAAGGGCGCCAGCGCAACGCCTGAGCTTGCGAAGGCGTGAAGCGGGTCAAGATCTACGAAGGCCGCAACCAAGCACGAGCCAGCAAGGCCCGGACCATCACGGTCCGGGCCTGCTGTCTTGTTTTGCCGATTGCTCCGCAATCCACGTCGCAGGGCTCCTGGGACGCCGATCATGCCCACGGGGATATCGCCGATCGCTCGACAGGTCCATTCGGTCTATCACCGGATGGGCACTAGGGTTGCCGATCGTGCATGCGTCGGTCGCCCTCGTCCTCGTCTCTCATAACGGCGCCGGCTGGCTTCCGACCGTCATCGACGGGATCAGGAACCAGCAGGCTCCGGTGAGCTTTGCCGTCACGATCGACACCGGCTCGACCGACAGGTCGGTCGAGATCCTGGAGGAGACCTTCGCCCAGGTGGTCAAGCTCCCGGCGTCGACGACGTTCGCGGACGCGGCCAACGAGGCGCTCGCCATCCTCCACCAGGCGGCGCAGCCGCCAGAATGGATCTGGTTCCTCCACGACGACTCCACCCCCGACCCGCACGCGCTCTCGACCCTGCTCGACGCCGCCGCGGAATACCCGGAGGCCGACATCCTCGGCCCCAAGATCCGGGAGTGGCCCTCGCTGCGCCGGATGCTCGAGCTCGGTGTCTCGATCTCGGTCACCGGAGCTCGGGAGACCGGCCTGGAGCGGGGCGAGTACGACCAGGGCCAGCACGACGAGGTACGCCGCGTCCTGGCCGTCAACACCGCCGGCATGCTGATCCGCCGCGAGGTCCTCGAATACCTGGGCGGCTTCGACAAGCACCTCCCGGTCCTCGGCACCGACATGGACCTCGGCTGGCGGGCCGCGAACGCCGGCTTCACGACCATCGCCGTCCCGGACGCGGTCGTCTTCCACGTGGAGGCGGCCCACCGCGGCGTACGCAAGACGCAGCTGACCGGTCGCCGGATCCACTATCAGGAGCGCCGGGCCGCGCTCTACACCCTGCTGGTCAACGGCCGGCCGGGGACGCTGGCGCTGTGGATGGTCAGGTTCTTCTTCCAGACCCTGTGGCGGATGCTCGGCTTCATCCTGGTGCGCGATCCCGGGACCGCGCTCGACGACCTGGCCGCGCTGGGCTGGATCTATGGCCACACCGGCCAGATCATGCTCGCCAAGCGGCGTCGCCGGAAGCAGGCGCACGCCGACAAGGACGTGGTCAAGGCACTGCTGCCGCCGCCCTGGCTGCCCTACCGCCACGGTCTCGACTTCGTCTCCGACGTCGCCACCGCGGTCACCCTGCAGGCCTCCGACATCGCCGAGCGGCGCCAGATGGCGCAGGCCGAGGCCGACCCGGCCTCCTTCGCCGCCAAGCGGCAGGCCGATCGGGCACAGCTGGAGGAGGACGAGATCCCCGCCGAGACCGGATGGCTGGTGCGTCTGTTCACCAACCCGGTCGCGGTGCTCCTGGTCGTCGTCGGCATCCTCGGCGTCATCGGGGCACGCGCGGCGCTCGGCGGCGTGGCCGGCAGCGGCCTCGGGCCGACACCCCAGAACGTGGGCGACTGGTGGCAGCTGCAGTTCGAGTCGTGGCACGCGATCTCGCAGGGCACCGGTGTGCCCGCGCCGCCGCACGTCTTCCCGCTGGCGGTGCTCGCGACGTTCCTCGGCGGCAACCCGAGCCTGGCGGTCACCGCCGTCATGCTGCTCAGCTTCCCGATCGCGCTCGGCGGTGCGTGGCGGCTGCTGCGGGTCGCGGGCCGGCTGATCAGCCACCTCGGCGCCCCTCGCTGGTTGCTGCTGTGGGGCGCGACGGCGTACGCCCTGGTTCCCTATGTCAGCGGTGCCTTCGGTGACGGCCGGATCGGTGCGGTCGTGGTCGGAGCGCTGCTGCCCTGGCTCGCCCACGCCGCGCTCGGGTTCAGCGACCCCGTCGCCGACCGCCGATGGCGCGCCGGATGGCGCACCGGCCTGCTGCTGACCGTCATCACCGCCTTCGCGCCGATGGCCTTCCTGGTCGCGGCCGTCTTCGCGGCGGTCATCTTCATCGTCGCCCGCCGCCTGATGCCCGCCGTGCTCAGCGACCGCGACCAGTGGGGTCCGCCCACCGCGGCCATCGCGACACCGGTCGGGCTGCTGCTTCCGTGGTGGCTGCCGGCGCTCTTCTCCGGCGGCTGGGCCGCTCTGCTGCTCGACCCGGGCCGGCTGCCGGCCCCGGCCGCCGGCGGGTTCGACCTGCTCGTGGGCCGCCTGACCGGCCTCGACGGTGCCGACCTCGGCGCCCCGTGGTGGCTGGGCCTGGCGCTGCCGCTGCTCGCCGTGCTCGCGCTGATCCCGAGCCGCACCCGGATCCCGGTCATGGTCTGCTGGATCGGCGCGGTCGCGACCGCGGTCGTCACGATGCTGCTGTCCTGGATCCCGATCCCGCTCGACGCCGGCATCGCCCGGGTCGGCTGGGGTTTCCCGCTGGTCGCCATCCAGGGCTTCGCGGTGGTCGCGGCGGTGCTGGGTGCCCAGGGCGCCATCCTCGACGGCCTCAGCGGGCTGCGGAAGGTCATGGTCGGCGCGGCCGCTGCGGCCGCGGCGGTCGGCGTCGTCGGCAGCCTCGGCTGGTTCGTCTACGCCGGCACCGGAGACCTCACCGACAACACCCGGGCCCTCGGCCACATCGGGGTGCCCTCCTACATGCTCGACCCGACCTCGACCACGCTCGGCCCGGAGGACGGCGTCCTCGTCCTTCGCGGTTCGGTCGACGACGGCATCCGCTACGCCGTCCTGCGCAACGACGGGATCACCCTCGGTGAGGACGAGATCGCGCAGGTCGCCGGTGGCTCCGAGGAGCTCACCGGAGTCGTACGCCGCCTCGCCGCCGACCCCGACGACGCGGTGATCGGTGATCTGGCTGCCCAGGGCGTGGCCTACATCGTGATGCCCGGGCCGGCCGACTCCTCGGTCGCCGAGGGGATCGACGCCTCCGGGTCGGTGACCCAGGCGAGCACCGTCGAGCGCTCGACGCGTGCCTGGCTGCTCGACTCCGAGCCGAGCGACCCGGGCGTGACCAAGTCACAGTCCATCATCCGTACGATCCTGTTGGTCCTGGCCGGGATCGGGCTGTTCGTGGTCCTGGTCCTGTGCCTGCCGACGCTGATCCAGAGGAGGGAGTCGGCATGAGTCACTCACGAGACCCCTACGACCGCTCGCAGGAGCCGCAGACCGACGACGTCTACGGCCAGGAGCCGTGGATGCTGGACCCGTTCGCCGACCCCTACACGGGGCAGACGGCCCAGACGCCGCCGGAGGGCTACACCCCGGAGCAGCTCTACGCCCAGGAGCCCTACGTGCCTGGCCCGGAGACGGGACAGATGCTTGCCCAGACGGGCTACCCGCCGCGGTACGAAGGCGACTATCAGACCGGCGAGTTCCAGGGCGGCTACGAGCCGGAGTTCGAGGCCTGGCCGACCGCCGACGAGATGCGGGCGACGGAGCCGGAGCCGGAGGATGAGCGTGCCAAGGGCGGCGGACGGATGGCTGCTGCCGCTGCGGCAGCAGCGGCCGCGCGACCCCGGCTGCGCCGCGTACGCAGGCAGCGCGGTCGCCGCCTCGACAACACCGTGCTCGTGGCGCTGGGCCTGGTCGGCGCGATGGCCGTGGCGCTGCTGCTCAACCGACCCCACCAGTGGGAGCAGCCGAAGCTGGCCGCCGACAGCAGCGCGCCGACGGCGGCCACCGTGGTGTGTCCCGGCAAGCCGAAGTCCGGCGCCGACCAGGTCGCCGTCACCAACGCTGCCGAGGGGTCCGGCAAGGTCACGCTGAACGGCCCGGGTGCGGGCAACGGCGCGGAGACGACCGTGGGGGCCGGCAAGGTCACCAGCGCGTCGGTCAAGCCCGGCTCGGTCGTGGTCAAGGCGGGCAAGGAGGTCGCTCCCGGGCTGGTCGCCGGACGTTCGACGACCAAGCCGCTCGCAGCGACGGGCTGCCTGCCTCCGCAGGCGGAGGCGTGGTTCCCCGGCATCGGTGCGGGCGCCACCCACAACTCGATCCTCGAGCTCACCAACCCCAACAGCGGCGCGGCCACGGTCGACATCTCGCTCTACGACGAGAAGGGCGTGGTGGCGGTCCCCGAGGACCTCCGCGGCGTCGCGATCCCCGGCAACACCACCCGCACCTTCGACCTGCTGCACGTGATCCCGCGCAAGGGCGAGCTCTCCCTGAAGACCACGGTCGTACGTGGCCAGGCCGGGGTGATGGTCCGCGACCGTGCCGTCGCACTTGAGACGCAGGGTGGCAGCGAGGACTACTTCCCGGGCCAGTCGACTCCGGCCGAGACCAACCTGCTGGTCGGCTACCCCAACAAGTCCGCGAGCCGCACGCTCACCGTCACCAACCCGGGCGATGCCCAGGTGAGCGCCGAGCTGCGCCTGCTCACCCCGAAGAACGTGCTCACCCCGGAGGGTGCTCCGGAGATCAGCGTGCCGCCCAACGGGCAGACGCAGGTCGACCTGACCAAGCTGCTCGGCAAGGACAGCGCCGGTGACGCGTACGGCGTCGAGATCGTCGCCACCGGCCCGGTCGCCACCGCGATGCGCTCGGTCGACCGCGGCGACGTCGCGATCACCACGGCCACCGAGACGATCTCGGAGCCGACTGCGGTGGTCGTCCCGGCCGGCGGCGACGTCGGCAAGAAGCGGGTCGTGATCTCCGGCCCGGTCGCCAAGACCGGGGCCAGCGGCACGGTCAAGGTGGTTCCGATGACCGCAAAGGGCAAGGCACTCAAGGCCAAGTCCGTCGAGATCGGCCCAGGCCTGGGTGCCGAGGTCGAGGTGCCCGCGGAGGCAGCGCTGATCCAGCTCGTGCCCGCGGGTGTCGAGGTCAACGCGGCCGTGGTGATGAGCGGCGACGGCGACGCTGTCGTTCCGTTCCGTCCGCTGCGCTCTGAGGTACGCACCGCCGGGGTCGCTCCTGGGCTGCCGCTTCCGTTGGAGCCCTAGCACTGCCTTCGGGTCGGTGTTGCCTCGTGGTTGGGGTTTGCCGCCGACCCTTTCGGGGAGGGTGTTCTCAACGGATCCCGGAGTAAAGGACGGCCTTCGGCCGCCGGCTTTCGCCGGTCGCCTTCGGCGATCCTTGACACCGGGATCCGTTGAGAATTTTGGCTGGTTATCGGGTCGGCGGCAGGGGTTTGGTGCGGGGGTTTGGGTTGGGCGGGGGCTTGGGATCTCGGGGGTTCGGGCCGAGCGGTGGAAGGAATTTTCTTTCCGCGGGGACCAGCTCGGCAGACGGGCCTGGGAGGCGAACGAATTTTCGTTCGCCGCAGAGGCCGCCTTGGCCAAGGGTGGGGTTGGCGGATGGAAGAAATTTTTCTTCCATGCGGAGACCCCATGTCTGGCGTAGGCGTGGAACGGTCACCTTCCGTGGGTGAGTGTGCTGTGGCCACACTCGGGCCGCCGCCCCGATAGCCAGCCAAGTCTTTCTCGATCTGGTCCGGAGTCCAGGACCGCCGAAGGCGGCCGGCGAAGCCGGCGCCCGAAGGGCGTCCTTGACGCCGGTCCATATCGAGAGACCCTCAAAGAACGGGTCGGCGGCCCAGACCAGCCACAAAATCTCGGTATCAAAGCGCGCCGGTACGAGAAAGACTCGCCCTCAGGGCTGATAGCGCGGATCCACGTCCTCGGCGGCGATCCCGAGCAGGTCCGCGATCTGCTCGACCACGACCATGAGCACCATCGCCTCGACCTCGGCGCGGGTGTGGCAGCGGTGCACGATCGGCCGCCGGTAGATCACCAGCCGCGCGGGTTTCGCGCCCGAGCCACGCTCGAGCGACCCGAGCGGGATGTGGTCCTCGACGGTCCACTCCTTGGGGATGTCCGGCGACTCCTCGACGGCGTACTCGATCAGGCCGAGCCGTGACTGCCAGCGACCGTCGATCTCGGTGACGATGGCGAGCGCGATGTCGTCGAAGCGCTCGCGGCGGGTGCGCAGGACCGGCACCTTCGGGTCGGTGGGGACCGCCATCGGGCCGCGAGTCCCACGGCCATGCCGATCCCTGTGCCTGGTCATGTACGCGAGCCTAACTGCGCGGCTGGCCTCAGGGGAGTACGGTTCACCCGTGACTGCTCGTCGTTGTTCGCGTACCGCCTGCCAGCGTCAAGCCGTCTGCACGCTCACGTATGTGTACGCCGACCAGACGGCCGTTCTCGGCCCGTTGGCGACCTATGCCGAGCCGCACGCCTACGACCTGTGCGAGGAGCACGCCGAGAGGCTCTCCGCGCCCAGGGGCTGGGAGGTCGTCAGGCTGGCCCGTGAGCCCGTCGACCCGCAGCCCAAGGGAGATGACCTGCTGGCGCTGGCCGATGCCGTCCGTGAGGCTGCCAGGCCGCCGGCTCCGTCCCCACGAGGTCCTGTCGGTGCCCCCGCGCAGGACGACCCCGACGAGGCGGGAGCGAATGACGGCCAGCCCCGCCCTGGTGGCACCCGCCGCGGGCACCTCCGCGTGCTGACGTCGGAGTAGGACGACTAGAGTTCCGGACATGCCGGAGAGAGTCGACCCCGACATCGCCAACGCCGTCTTCAAGGCGTACGACGTCCGTGGCACCGTCCCTGACCAGATCGACGAGAACCTCGCCCGACTCGCCGGGCGGGCCTTCGTGCACGTCGTCGGCGCTGCGCGGACTGCCTCGGGCTCCGCTTCGGCGGGTGGCGGGGAGATCGTCGTCGGCCACGACATGCGCCCCAGCTCCCCGGCGCTCTCGGGAGCCTTCGCCGACGGTGCGACGGAGGCCGGTGCCGACGTGACGATGATCGGGCTGGCGTCGACCGACGAGCTCTACTTCGCCTCCGGTCACCTCGGCCTGCCGGGCGCGATGTTCACCGCCAGCCACAACCCGGCTCAGTACAACGGCATCAAGCTGTGCCGGGCCAACGCGGTCCCCGTCGGCGCCGAGACCGGGCTTGACGAGATCCGCGACCTGGTCATCTCCGGTGAGGCCCCGATCGCCGACGTCGCGGGCAGCATCAGCGAGACCGATGTGCTGGAGGCGTACGCCGCGCACCTGCTCGGCCTGGCCCCGGTCAAGGGCCGCCGGCTCACCATCGTCGCCGACGCCGGCAACGGCATGGCCGGCCACACCGCGCCCGCGGTCTTCGGCCGCCTGGGCGCCGAGGCCGTCGAGCTGATCCCGATGTACTTCGAGCTCGACGGCACCTTCCCCAACCACGAGGCCAACCCGCTCGACTCGACCACGCTGGTCGACCTGCAGGCCAAGGTGCGCGAGACCGGCGCCGACGCCGGCCTGGCCTTCGACGGCGATGCCGACCGCTGCTTCCTGGTCGACGAGAAGGGCGAGGTGGTCAGCCCGAGCGCGATCACCGCGCTGATCGCCGAGCGTGCTCTGGCCGAGGAGCCGGGCGCGACGATCATCCACAACCTGATCACCTCCCGCGCGGTTCCGGAGATCGTGAGCGAGCTCGGCGGCACCCCGGTACGCACCCGCGTCGGCCACTCCTACATCAAGGCCGTGATGGCCGAGTCCGAGGCGGCCTTCGGCGGGGAGCACAGCGGCCACTTCTACTTCCGCGACTTCTGGCGCGCCGACTCCGGCATGCTCGCCGCGCTGCACGTCCTCGCCGCCCTCGCCGAGACCGACAAGCCGCTGAGCGATCTGCTGGCTGCCTACGCTCGCTATCCGATGAGCGGCGAGATCAACTCCACCGTCCCCGACCAGGCCGCCACCGTGGCCGAGATCGAGAAGGCGTACGCAGAGCGCGACGGCGTCACCGTCGACAGACTCGACGGCCTGACCCTCTCCCACGCCGACTGGTCGTTCAACGTACGCGCCTCCAACACCGAGCCGCTGCTGCGGCTCAACGTGGAGGGCAAGGACACACCCACCATGGAGCGCGTGCGCGACGAGGCGCTCGCGATCATCCGAAAGGACAACGCAACATGACTGGCGCACCGACCCCTCTGGGCCTGAGCGAGAAGCTGCTCGAGATCATCGTCTGCCCGCAGTGCCACGGCGACCTCCTGCCTGTCGAGGCCACTGTGCCCGGCCAGGATGGTGAGCTGGTCTGCCAGGGGGAGTGCGGGCTGGCCTACCCGGTCCGCGACGGCATCCCTGTCCTGCTCATCGACGAGGCCCGTCCGACCAAGGGCGAGTGAGGCCGCGATGACCTGGTTCGACGAGTCCAGGCTGGACGACGAGCGGGCGCTGGCCGGGATCGACCTGCTGCTGCGATCGCTGGCCGAGTCCGGAGCCCGGGTCCGCCGGGAGGCTGCGGGTGCCGCAGAGCCCCTGCAGGAGGCCGTACGCCGCGCCGCGGAGAGCGGCCGACCCCGGGCCGTCGTCGCGGCGGGCCCCGACTCGCGCCTGCTGCGCGCCGTCCTCGAGCCGTTCTGCCCGGTGCCGTTCGTCGCCTGGCCGGCCCCTGGCCTGCCGGGCTGGGCGGGGAGTCTCGACCTCGTGGTGGTGCTGGCCCCGACCGGTTCCGACCCGGGTGAGGCCTCGGCCGCCGCCGAGGCCGTCCGCCGTGGAGCCCAGCTGGTCGTGGCCGCTCCGGAGAAGTCGCTGGTCGCCCAGCACGCCGAGGGCCGCGACAGCACTCTGCTCCCGGTCGAGGGCGGCGACACGCTCGCGATGGCGATCCTGATGCTCACCTACCTCAACTCGGTCGGTCTCGGCCCGGAGGCCGACGCGGACAAGGTGGCCGACGCGCTCGACGACGTCGCCACCGCGTGCTCGCCGCATCGCGACATCTCGGTCAACCCGGGCAAGATCCTGGCGATCTCGCTGGCCGACTCGCTCCCGGTCGTGTGGGGTGGCTCCGTCCTGGCCGCTCGCGCGGCCCGTCGAGTCGCCGAGAACCTGCGCCGCGCCAGCGGCCGCGGTGCCATCGCCGGTGACGCCGACGACCTGCTCCCGGTCCTCGAGGCGGCGCGGCCGCGCAACGTCTTCGACGACCCCTTCGCCGAGGAGGAGGCGTCCGTTCGTCCCGTTCTGGTCATCCTCGACGACGGCGCGACAGACCCGATCATGGTCGAGCAGCGACGCTTGCTCACCGAGGCGGCGGACACGCGCGGCGTACGGGTGGAGGTCGTCGAGGCGAACGCCAGCACGGAGGTCGCCCGCTACGCGTCCCTGCTTCTCCAGGGCACATATTCCGCGGAGTATCTCCGTTTAGGCCTGGTTAACGACGGTTGATTCCGACAGCGCCGAGGCGTCGTGGTCCCGCTCTCCGGGGTCTTCGGGGAAAGGGCGCCTGACGCACGGGTGTCTGTGTTTGATTCCGTTCACCCGGGCCGGCTTCTCGAAGGTGAACGATGTGAGTGATCTGTGTCACGCACTGCGGTGAAGGTTCGGTCACGGATCGTGATAGATCGTGACGACGATGGACGAAAACCTGGACGCGGGGGAGCAGACAGGTGTTTGATGCAACATCGTCCGGCCACTCCTGGCCAGCACGTCTCGGATTCTCGGCGCCGACGTGACGGGCATGCCCCACCATCCCGAAAACACAGGACTTCCGCATGAATCACATCAAGTTCGTCGTCGCCGGCGCCCTGGCCCTCCTAGGGGTCCTGGTCATCGGCGGCTACTTCGCCGACCCCGCCCCCAAGGCGACCGACCAGGAGAGTGCTGCCGCCGGCGGCACTCTGCGGATCGGTGTAGACGGCACCGAGCCCGCCTTCTACAAGGTCGACGGCGTGACCAAAGGCTTCGACTACGAGATGGCGCTCGGCGTCGCCGAGGGTCTGGGTGCCAAGCCGGAGTTCGTGGTGATGGACTTCAGCGACCTCTTCACCGCGCTGGAGGCCGGCGAGATCGACATGATCGGCGCCCAGGTCACCGAGACCGCGGAGCGGAAGCAGGACTTCGACTTCACCGCGCCCTACTTCGTCACGTACCTCTCCTTCCTCACCCCGGAGGACTCGCTCATCAAGAAGCGCGAGGACATCGACGGCAAGAACATCGCGGTCGTCGAGGGCACCATCCACGAGCGCTACCTCGACGAGCAGTACGAGAACGTCAACGTCATCAAGGCCAAGGACGAGGACTCCGCGGTCAAGGCGATCGAGACCGGCGAGGCCGACGCGTTCTTCTACGACGCGCCGTATACCGGTCCGATCATCAGCCGGGCGCCGATCGCCCTGAAGGAGGCGATCGTCTACCCGGCGGACGACGCTCCGATCGGTTTCGTCATGCAGAAGGGTGACGAGCGCAAGGAGACGATCGACGGGGTCCTCGAGGAGATGATCCTCGATGGGAAGTGGCTGAAGATCAAGAAGGAGTACTTCAAGGAGTACCCGCTCTCGGAGGTCTTCAAGGACAAGGGCGCCTGAGCCTGACCCGGCTCGCCCCACTTTGGGGCGTCTGAAGTCCAGTAGCCTACGATGCCCGCTGGCCTGGTTCAGCCAGGTCGCAGTGTCTCGGCGCACCCCTCCCCCCAACCAGGACGTCGTATGAAATCCCTGAAGTTCATCCTTGCGGGCGCGGTCACCCTTCTGGTGATCCTGATCGTGGTCTCCAACACGGTTGAGACGACCGGCCCATCCTCCGCCAGGCGCAGCAGCGCCGCCGATGACGGCCAGCTCAAGATCGGCGTGCTGGACAGCGCGCCGATCTACTACACCCAAGGGTCCACCGCGAAGGGCTTCGACTACGAGGTGGCCCTCGGCGTCACCGAGTCGCTCGGCATCAAGCCGTCGTTCATCCCGATGGACTTCGCCGACCTGTTCACCGCGCTCGACGAAGGCAAGATCGACATGATCGCCTCTCAGGTCAGCGTGACCGAGGAGCGCGAGGAGGCGTACGACTTCTCGCACCCCTACTTCGTCACCTACCTGTCCTTCACGACCCCGAAGAACTCCCCGATCAAGAAGCTCAAGGACGTCAACGGCACCAGGGTCGCCATCGTGGACGGCACCGCGCAGGAGAGCATCCTCAAGGCACGCTTCCCCAAGGCCGAGATCGTGAAGCGGAAGAACGAGGCGGCCGCGCTCGAGGCTGTCGCCGCGGGCAAGGCGGACTCGTTCTTCTACGACGCGCCCTTCACCGAGGGGCTGATCAAGAGCGCCCCGATCCCGATGGAGGAGCGGATCGTCTTTCCGTCCGACAAGGCCCCCATCGCCTTCGTCTTCCGCAAGGGCGACGGGCTCAGGGACCAGGCCGACGACGCGATCGACGAGATGATCGTCAACGGGGACTGGCTGCGGATCAAGACCGACTACTTCAGGGAGTACCCGCTCTCGGAGCTCTTCCGGGAGCAGGGCGTCGAGTAGGAAGTTCTACCCGCTAAAGTTCCGGTCATGAGCGCCGGACTGTTCGCACTCCTCGACGACGTAGCCGCCATCGCCAAGCTGGCGGCTGCGTCCGTCGACGACGTCGGCGCTGCCGCAGGCAAGGCCTCGGCCAAGGCCGCCGGTGTCGTCATCGACGACACCGCGGTGACGCCCCAGTACGTCCACGGCATCGCCGCAGAGCGCGAGGTGCCGATCATCAAGAAGATCGCCTTCGGCTCGCTGCGCAACAAGCTGCTGATCATCTTGCCGGTGGCGCTGATCCTGGCGCAGTGGGCGCCGTGGGCGATCACCCCGATCCTGATGCTCGGTGGCGCCTTCCTCGCCTATGAGGGCGCCGAGAAGGTGCTGGAGTGGGTCCGGCCGCACGAGCACGTCCACGAGAAGCCGGTCGTCGAGGAAGGGCCCGAGGCCGAGAAGACGATGATCGCGGGTGCCGTACGCACCGACCTGATCCTCTCCACCGAGATCATGGTGATCGCGCTCAACGAGGTCATCGACCAGGGCTTCTGGATGCGTCTCGGCGCCCTGGTGGCGGTCGCCTTCCTGATCACGATCGTGGTCTACGGCGTGGTCGCCCTGATCGTGAAGATGGACGACGCCGGCCTGTCGCTCTCCCAGCGCCCGGGCGCCTTCGCCCAGCGGCTCGGCCTGGGCATGGTCTCGGCGATGCCGAAGGTGCTCGCCGTGATCTCGGTCGTCGGCACCGTCGCGATGCTCTGGGTCGGTGGCCACCTGATCCTGGTCGGTGTCCACGACGTCAACGGCCTCGCCGCCGGCCACCCCGGTTGGGCATGGCCCTACGACACCGTGCACCACCTCGAGGAGGAGGTCCACCACGCCCTCGGTGCCGTCGGCGCAGCGGCGGCCTGGCTGGTCAACACCTTCTTCTCCGCGCTCGTCGGGCTCATCGTCGGCGCGATCGTGGTCGGCGTACTCCACCTGCTGCCGTTCAAGAAGAAGCACTGACGCATCTGCGCCTACCCGGCCCCGGCTGCTCGTGCCTCCCCGGCCTCGATCTCGGCCATCAGGTCGATGACGTAGCGGGCGAAGTCGATCTGGATGGTGTGGCGTGGGGCGGCGTAGTACTGCTCCAGGTGAGCCTGCTCGTCGGCCTTCAGGATGCGCTCCTGCTCCTCGACAGGTGGAAGCGCATAGCTCCCGGTGAGCAGGCGGGCCAGGAGCTTGGACTGCTGCTCGGCGAGGTTGACGATGGTGGGGGAGGACTGGGCGAGCCCCATGAAGTAGAGGTGGTCGGCGCCCGGCTTGATCATCCGCTTGAACAGCGGATAGCGGTGGTCGGCGTCGGGATGCAGCGAGACCTCGGCGGGATCGAAGAACGGGAACGACATGTCGTAGCCGGTCGCCGCGATCACCAGGTCCGCCTCGACCGACGAGCCGTCGACGAGGTGCACCGTCGATCCCTCGAACCGAGCGATCTCGGGAAGCATGTGGATGTCGCCCGAGCCGGCTCTGGTCAGGAAGTCGGCACTGACGGACGGATGCGCGGAGAGCGGCTCGTGGTCAGGCTCCGGGAGCCCGTACGTCGACATCGACCCGACCAGCCCGCGGATCAGCTCGCGAGAGGCTGCCAGCGCCTGTTCCTTGGGGATGTCGGGCGGTGCCATCACCTTGTCGGCCGGCTGCCCGTCGCGATACTTCGGCAGCACCCACACGCCCCGTCGCGCGGAGACGTACAGCTTCGACGCCATCCAGGGCGAGGACAGCTCTGAGGCGATGTCCATCGCCGAGTTGCCCATCCCGACCACGATCACCCGCTGGCCGCGGATCTCGACGGGCTCGAACGGGGAGACGTAGGAGTGGCTGTGGACGATCTCGCCGGCGAACTCGCCTTCCCAGGCAGGCAGCCGCGGTGACCAGTGGTGGCCGTTGGCTACCACCAGATCGGTGTAGGTGCGGGTCTCCCCGGTCGACAGGCTGACCTCCCAGGAGCCGTCCTCGCGCTGCGTGGCTCGTTCGATGCCGGTGTTGAATGT
Organism: Nocardioides sp. NPDC058538; assembly: GCF_042719275.1. Classification (NCBI taxonomy): domain Bacteria; kingdom Bacillati; phylum Actinomycetota; class Actinomycetes; order Propionibacteriales; family Nocardioidaceae; genus Nocardioides; species Nocardioides sp. NPDC058538. The sequence goes on from NZ_JBHXNY010000005.1 coordinate 114,959, forward strand.
GATCTGCTCCCGCAGCCCGAAGTGGTCGGTGTAGTCGCAGAAGTACTGGTGGATCAGGGTGTGGTGCGGGAAGTGCGGGAACGACTCCGGCGCGGGGAAGTCCTCGAACTCCAGCCGGCTGGTCGAGGTGTCGATGTGCAACGACTCGTAGACCGAGGAGAGGCCGTTGGGGTTGCGGAAGTACCAGTTCCCGCCGACGTCGTCGGAGAGCTCGAACTGGTCATAGGCGACCCCGAACTCCTTGAGCCGCTTGGCCGTCGTGATCCCCGAGCAGCCGGCGCCGATGATGCAGACCTTGACCTCGCTCATCGGGCCACCTCCATGCCGGCCGCCTCCACGCACTCGAAGGCGGTGCGCACATAGGCGTCGGTGCGCTGCGAGGAGGTCATGTGCTGGGTCATCCGGTTCATCGCGTACGCCACCGTGACCCGACGTTCCAGGTCGTTGGCCACGATCGCGCCGCCGTACCCGGTCCACCAGCAGACGCGTCCCTCGGGCACCGCCGGCGCGGCGACCGGCTGCGGCAGGCCATAGCCGATTCCCCATCGCATCGGCGTCAGCAGTACCTGGTCGACACCGTCGGCCTGCACCTCGAAGATCCGCTCGATGGTGGTCGGTGACAGCAGACGTACGCCGTCGACCTCCCCGCCGTGGGAGACGACCGACTGGATCCGGGCGATCGAGCGGGCGTTGCCGTGCCCGTTGATCCCGGCCAACGAGACCGTTCGCATCGGGGCCGTGTTGAACTCGGCCGGATCCAGCTTCGGGTTGACCAGGGTCGGGATCATCAGGTTGCCCTCGGGCAGCGCGGCGACGTCGATCCCTCCGGGCGGGGGCGCCTCGAGGTCGGCGCAGCGGCCGAGCTCGCTCTCCGGGACACCCAGGTGGAAGTCTGCCCTCAGCGGCCCCGCGACCAGCTCGGCGAACACCTCCGAGAGCGGTTTCCCGGTGGCGGCACGGACCAGGCCGTCGACCAGATGTCCGTAGGAGACCATGTGGTACCCCGACCCGGAGCCCGGCTCGAACCAGGGTTCCTGTCGGGCGAGCATCTCGTTGGCGAGCGGCAGGTCCAGGAGCGTCTCGGTGGAGAGCCGCTCGGTCCAGCCGGACATGCCGGAGGTGTGAGAGAGCAGCTGGCGGACGAGAACCCGCTCGTCGGCGAACGAGGGCCAGTGGTCCGCGACCGGAGCGTCCAAGTCCAGGTGGCCACGGTCGGCGAGCACGAGCGCGGTCAGAGAAGCCATCGTCTTGGTCACCGACCAGACCCGGACGATGGTGTCCTCCTGCCACGCCTCGCCCGGCCGGGCCTCACCACCCCACAGATCAGCCACGACCTCGCCGTCACGGATCACCGCGACGGAGGCACCGAGGTCGGCTCCGGAGGAGAGGTTGCGCGCGAGCAGGTCGCGCAGGGGCGCGTACGCAGGGGCGCAGTCGCCCTGGACCGTGTGCGGGTCGGGTGTGGTTGCCGTCATGCCCGCCAATAATAGGAACTCGTTCTAGTTTTCGACAGGGCTACGGGCGAACTGTTGGTTGCGGATTACCGCTCCCGTCGACCAGCGCTTGTAGTCTGGAAGCAACCTGCGTGGGAGATCCCGCTGATGCGCAGATGCGCGACGCAGGCCCGCATTAACTTCGGTAAGGAATAACCATGGACTACAAGGTTGCCGACCTGAGCCTGGCCGAGTTCGGCCGCAAGGAGCTCTCCCTCGCCGAGCACGAGATGCCGGGCCTGATGGCCATGCGCGAGCGCTATGGCAAGGACCAGCCGCTCAAGGGCGCCCGCGTCGCCGGCTCGCTGCACATGACGATCCAGACCGGCGTCCTGATCGAGACGCTGACCGCGCTCGGCGCCGACGTGCGCTGGGCCACCTGCAACATCTTCTCCACCCAGGACCACGCCGCCGCTGCCGTCGTCGTCGGCAACGGCACCGCCGAGGACCCCCAGGGCACCCCCGTCTTCGCCTGGAAGGGCGAGACCCTGGCGGAGTACTGGGACGAGGCCGAGAAGGTCTTCGACTTCACCGACGCCGACGGCAACAAGGTCGGCCCCAACATGCTCCTCGACGACGGCGGCGACATCACGCTGCTCGTCCACAAGGGTGTCGAGTTCGAGAAGGCCGGCGCCGTTCCGGGCCAGGACTCCACCGACAACGAGGAGTTCAAGGAGGTCCTCCGGGTCCTCGACCGTTCGCTGACGAACGACCCGCAGCGCTGGACCAACATCGCCAACGGCATCAAGGGCGTCACCGAGGAGACCACCACCGGTGTCCTGCGCCTCTACGACCGGTTCAAGGAGGGCTCGCTCCTCTTCCCGGCGATCAACGTCAACGACTCGGTCACCAAGTCCAAGTTCGACAACAAGTACGGCTGCCGCCACTCGCTCATCGACGGCATCAACCGCGCCACCGACGTGATGATCGGCGGCAAGGTCGCGGTCGTGTGCGGCTACGGCGACGTCGGCAAGGGCTCCGCGGAGTCGCTGCGCGGCCAGGGTGCTCGCGTCATCGTCACCGAGATCGACCCGATCTGCGCGCTGCAGGCGGCGATGGACGGCTACGAGGTCCGCCGCCTGGAGTCGGTCGTCGAGACCGCCGACATCTTCATCACCACGACCGGAAACTTCGACATCATCCGGGTCGAGCACTTCGAGAAGATGAAGAACCAGGCCATCGTCGGCAACATCGGCCACTTCGACAACGAGATCGACATGGCCGGCCTCGCGAAGATCCCGGGCATCGTCAAGGACGAGATCAAGCCGCAGGTCCACCAGTGGATCTTCCCTGATGGGAAGAAGATCATCGTGCTCTCCGAGGGCCGCCTGCTCAACCTGGGCAACGCCACCGGTCACCCGAGCTTCGTGATGTCGAACTCCTTCACCAACCAGACGCTGGCCCAGATCGAGCTGTACACCAAGACGGACGAGTACCCGATCGGCGTCTACGTCCTGCCCAAGGCGCTCGACGAGGAGGTCGCCCGCCTCCACCTCGGCGCCCTCGGCGTCGAGCTCACCGAGCTCAACAAGGAGCAGGCCGACTACCTCGGCGTCCCGGTCGAGGGTCCCTACAAGTCGGACCACTACCGCTACTGATTCAAGCGACTCGGGCTCCGCGACGAAGGAGCGGAGGCCGAACGGAGACGAGGTTGAGCAAGCGTCGTCGCTGAGCTTGCGAAGTGACGTTCGCGCGTCGAAACCCACCGCCTGAGTCGGCGCATCTGTCCCACGAGGTTGGGGCAGATGCGCCGACTCGCGCGTTGTGGGGTGGCTCATGTGACGCGTCGCACGCACTGGGTGACAGAATCGGACACATGGCCGATCGCAGCGCTCCCGACCAACCCGCCAAGGGAAAGGTCCTCGTCGTCGATGATGATGCCTCGCTGAGCGAGATGCTCGCGATCGTGCTGAGACAAGAGGGGTTCGACTCACAGCTCGTCGCCCGTGGCGACATGGCGCTGCCGGCGTTCCACGACTACAAGCCCGACGTGGTGCTGCTCGACCTGATGCTTCCCGGGATGGACGGCATCGAGGTGTGCAAGCAGATCCGCAAGGAGTCGGGCGTGCCGATCGTCATGCTCACCGCGAAGGGCGACACGGTCGACGTCGTGGTCGGGCTCGAGTCCGGGGCCGACGACTACGTGGTCAAGCCGTTCAAGCCCAAGGAGCTGATCGCGAGGATCCGGGCGCGGGTCCGCAGGCACGGCGACGCCGTGCCCGAGGTGCTCGAGATCGGCGACCTCACCATCGACGTCGCCGGCCACCAGGTCACCCGTGGCGAAGAGCAGATCCAGCTCACGCCGCTGGAGTTCGACCTGCTGGAGTGCCTGGCCCGCAAGCCCCACCAGGTCTTCTCCCGCGAGGTGCTGCTGGAGCAGGTGTGGGGCTACCGTCACGCCGCCGACACGCGCCTGGTCAACGTGCACGTCCAGCGGCTGCGCTCTAAGGTCGAGCACGACCCGGAGAACCCCGAGATCGTCGTCACCGTCCGCGGCGTCGGCTACAAGGCAGGGCCCGTGTGACGCTCCAGCAGGTCGTCCGCACCACAGCCCGGACGCCCAAGAAGCTCCTGACCACCTGGCGCCGGTCGATCCAGACCCGCGTCGTGGTCTACACCGTGCTCCTCACCGCGGCCGCCGTCAGCCTGGTCGGGCTGATCCTGCTCGAGCAGATCGGAGACGAACTGGTCCAGGACCGGGTCGCCGCGGCGAAGGCGGAGGCATCCGAGGAGCTCTCCGCGGCCCGCTCGAGCATCGCGGAGACCTCGGGCGCCAACGGCGGCACGCCGCTGCAGCGCAACGATCTGGGCGACCCGATCATCCAGCGCAGCGTCTCGCGCGGCTACGGCGTCGTCATGGCCGGTCCGGTGACCTCGACCTCCGGCCGGATCAGCGACGACGGTGTCGAGTGGACACCCGGTGTGGACGTACGCAGCGTCCCGCGCACCCTCGAGGACCGCTTCCAGACGATCCGCGCCGAGCCGGCCTGGACCTACACCCGGATCTCCTACGACGACGGCGAGCGGTCCACGACGCCCGGCATCGTGATCGGGTCGCAGCTGGAGCTGCACGACGACACGTACAACATCTACTTCCTCTTCCCGATGGACCAGGAGCAGGAGACGCTCGGCGTCATCACCCGCGGGCTGCTGGCCGCCGGCGCGATCCTGATCCTGCTGATCGGCGTCGGCAGCTGGATCGTGACCCGCCACGTCGTCACACCCATCCGGATCGCCCGCAGGACCGCCGAGCGGCTCGCCGCCGGTCGCCTCGAGGAGCGGATGGTCGTCCACGGCGAGGACGACCTCACCGGCCTGGCTCTCTCGTTCAACCAGATGGCCAGCGGGCTGCAGAACCAGATCCGGCAGCTCGAGCACCTCTCTCGCGTCCAGCGACGGTTCAGCTCCGACGTCTCCCACGAGCTGCGTACGCCGCTCACCACCGTCCGCATGGCCAGCGACGTCCTCTACGAGGCCAGGGACACCTTCGACGCCCCGACGGCTCGGGCGGCCGAGCTGCTGCAGACCGAGCTGGACAGGTTCGAGACGCTCCTGAGCGACCTGCTCGAGATCAGTCGCTTCGACGCCGGCGCGGCCGTGCTCGACCTCTACGACACGGACCTGACCGCGCTGGCCCACGCCGTCGTCGACGCCTACACGCCGCTCGCCGACAAGCGCGACATCGAGCTGAAGGTCGTCGCTCCGAGCCATCCGTGCATTGCCCAGGTCGACCATCGCCGGGTCGAGCGGATCGTACGCAATCTGGTGGCCAACGCCACCGACCATGCTCTGGTGGGGCAGACCGTCACCATCCGGATCGACAGCGACGAGCACGCGGCGGCGCTGACCGTGCGCGACCACGGTGTCGGGCTGGCCCCGGGGGAGACCGCCCTCGTCTTCAACCGGTTCTGGCGTGCCGATCCCGCCCGGGACCGTTCCAGCGGCGGCACCGGCCTGGGCCTGTCGATCTCGCTCGAGGACGCCCACCTCCACGGAGGCTGGCTGCAGGCCTGGGGCCGCCCGGACCAGGGTGCGCAGTTCCGGCTCACGCTTCCGCGCTATGCCGGCGCGGCGCTGCGCCACAGCCCGCTCCCACTCGTCCCGGCGGATGCCCGTGACACCCTGGAGGCATCGTGAGACCCGTCTTCGCCGTCTTCCTGGCCGCGCTCGCACTCCTCGTCTCGGCGTGCACGGGCGTGCCCGACTCCGGCCCCGTCCAGAGCGTCGACCTGGCGGCGCCGGACGTGCAGGAGGAGGTCATCCCCTACAACCCCGGCGCCCCGCGCGCTGGGGCGTCCTCGGGCGAGATCGTCGACGGGTTCCTCGATGCCATGAAGGCCACCCCGATGAGCACCGCCTATGCCCGCCGCTACCTCACCAAGGACGCGGCGATGAACTGGGCGCCGGCCGGCCGCACCCTGGTCTACGGCGAGCTCGGCAGCCACGTCAGCTCCTCACCGCGGGTGTCGGTGGAGCTGGAGGACGCCGGCTGGCTCGACGAGCGGGGCGTGTGGCGCGGCAAGCTGGCCGCCTCGCAGGCGATCCTCGACTTCGAGCTGACCCGCGCCGAGGGCGAGTGGCGGATCAGCTCGGCGCCCAACGCTCTGGTGGTCGAGGAGGACTGGTTCCTGACCCACTTCGCCCGCAGCAACCTCTACTACGTCGAACCGACCGGGCACACCCTGGTGCCGGAGCCGATCTTCGCCCCCAAGGGCGCCTCCTACGCCACCACCCTGGTCTCCAGTCTGCTGAGCGGCCCGGGGGACGAGGCGCAGGGCGTGATCCGTAGCGCGCTCCCGCCCGAGGCGGACGAGCCCCGCTCGGTGGACGTACGCGACGGGGTGGCCGAGGTCGACCTCGCCGGTGACCTCGATGACCACAGCTCCGAGGACCTCCAGCTCATGGGCGCCCAGCTGGCCTGGACCTTGCGGCAGGACGTCAGCGTGGAACGTATCCGGCTCACGATCGACGGCGAACCGGTGGTGCTGCCGGGCTACGGGGACACGTTCGACGTCGACAGCGGCGGCGGCTACGACCCCAACGGCAACACCGCCAGGGTCGACCTCTACGCGCTCCGTGGCGGAGCGCTGGTGACCAGCACCGGCGAGAACGGCGACCCGTGGGTGCCGGTGCTCGGCGCCTGGGCGAAGTCCCACGGCGTCACCGATGTCGCCGTAGACGCCGACGGGTCTACCGCTGCCGCGATCACCGCCGACCGCACCGGCGTCGTCGTCGGCCAGCTGACCAGCGACGGCGAGCTCGCCAGGGCTCCGGTGAAGGGCACCCGGCTGCTGAGGCCCTCCTGGGACCTCGCCGGCCGGCTGTGGCTGGTCGACAAGGACTCGACCGGCGCCAGGGTGATGTACGTCGACGGCGACCGCCGCGTCCGCGTCGCGGTGCCCGGCGTGACGGGGGAGAACGTGACCCGGTTCCTGGTCTCCCGTGACGGCACCCGGTTCGTGGCGGTGATCGACGGCGAGTCCTCGGACCGGATCGTGGTCAGCCGACTGCGGGCCAGCTCGAAGGGCGAGATCACGACCGCGACGTCGGCCGTCCTGCTGCCGCACCCGGACTCCGGGGCGATGCGGGTCACCGACATCGCCTGGACCTCGCCGACCACGATCGTCGCGGTCCAGCAGATCAGCTCGACCGCGCTCTTCCAGTCGGTCTCGCTCGACGGTGCCCCCAGCGGCGAGCGCTACACCCTCAGCGACCGGGTCACCGGTGTCGTCGGCTCCCCGGTGGCCTCGGCCCGCCTCTATGCCGTCTCCAGCTGGACTCTCCTGGATCCCCTCGACCGGTTCGACCTGGAGCTGCCCTCCGACCTTTCCGACATCACCTATCAGGGCTGACTCTCCACAGCTTTATCCACAGGTACGCGGCCCCTGGTTGCCTCCGTGGCACGCACTTGGTCCACTCCATCCATGGACCTTGCAGACGCTTGGCACGACCTGGTCGTCGGCGGCCGCTGCGTCGGCTGCCGACGGCCCGGCAGGCTGCTCTGCCACGACTGCCGGGTCGACCTCCCGGACACGGCCCGGCCGAGCCCGCCGACCCCGGCGCCGCCGGGCATCGCCCCGGTCTTCGCTGCAGGGCCCTACGACGGCATCCTCAAGCAGCTCGTCATCGGTCTGAAGGAACACCAGCTCCTCGGCCTCCGCAGGCCTCTGGCCGGCCTGCTCGCGCTCTCCGTCCTCGAGGCGATGGCGACGACCGGCACCGGCCCGACCGTCCTCGTCCCGGTCCCGTCGCGCCCGGCCTCCGTACGCGAGCGCGGCCTCGACAGCACCGAGGCGATCACGCGCAGGGCTGCCGCGATGCTGAGGCGGCACGGGCTCGGCGTACGCCATCACCAGCTGCTCCGCACCAGACCCGGTGTCGCGGACCAGGCCGGTCTCGACTCGCGGCAGCGACAGGCCAACCTCGACGGTTCGATCACCTGTCCCGCGTCCGGCATCCGGACACTTGCCAGGAAGATCCCGCGAGCGACGCTCATCGTCTGCGACGACGTGATCACTACCGGCGCGACCGCGCGGGAGGCTCAACGAGCGCTCGAATCGGTCGGTCTCGGCGTGAAAGCGATCGCGACCGTAGCGGCCACCCAGCGTCGGTCTCGCGTTCAAATGTAGGAAACCGTCATGTAATTCTGTTGAAGGGCTTTCGTGGGGCAGATCGGCGAACTACCGTCACTACATGGAGTCCGCCTGGGTCCGTGGTTGCGTCGCAGAGAGGTCCGCATTGCGGGCATCCGAGCGGCAAGCCGATGCCAGTCGCAGGCGAAACGGTCCACGTAACCCTGCGCACCCAGATTCTGGGGCAAGGGGATCACGGTGCGGCTTAGAGATAAGTCCTGCCTTTGCCCTCCCGTCAGATACGGGAACCAGCAAGGAGAAGGTGGAGTGGCACCAAGCTGCTAAGCCTCTGCAGGCGATTGTGGGGTCGAAGACCAGGTCGGCCGGGCGGACTCCGTACCCCGGAGGTCGCATGCGCTGACCATCCGGGAATCCGCCAACCCCGAAACACCGGGAGGTACCGATGGAAGTTGTCGTCACGGCTCGCAACGCCGAGGTCTCAGACCGCTATCGCGCTCACGTAGCAGAGAAGCTCGCGAAGCTCGAGAAGCACGACCACCGCATCATCAGGATCAACGTGGAGGTCGACAACGAGCCCAACCCGCGCCAGAACAAGGGCGCCGTGCACGTCGAGCTCACCGCATACTCGAAGGGTCCGGTCATCCGGGCCGAGGCGTGTGCCGAGGACAAGATGGGGGCGCTGGACCTGGCTGTCGACAAGATGGCTTCTCAGATGCGCCGTGCCGCCGACCGCCGCAGAGTCCACCGCGGCCGTCGTACGCCGGTATCCGTCGGACAGGCACTGGCGGGCATCGAGCCTGACGGCCTGGCCAGGACGTCCGAGTCGGAGCAGCTCGAGGACGAGACCGTACGGGAGCACCAGGTCGGTCCGATCACGGTGACGGGGGAGGGGCCCTTGGTGGTCCGGGAGAAGACGCACACCGCGGAGCCGATGACGCTCGACCAGGCCCTCTACGAGATGGAGCTGGTCGGACACGACTTCTACCTCTACATCGACAAGGACTCGATGCGGCCGGCGGTCGTCTACCGCCGGCGGGGATACGACTACGGGGTGATCGCGCTCAACCGCGCAGACCTCGTCTGACGGCTGTGACGAGCAACCGCTCGTAAGCACGTCGGCCGGGACTTATCCATCCCTCAGGTGGATGAGTCCCGGCCATTCTCTTTGTCATCATCAGTTACGTGCCATGATGCATTCGTGTCATCTACATCTGGTGCCGATCGTGAGCCGGTCCGCGTCTTGGTTGTCGACGACCAGGAGCTCTTCCGAAGGGGCCTGGTCGCGCTGCTGGCGAGCGAGCCCGGCATCGAGGTCATCGGAGAGGCGACCAACGGCATCGAAGGCACCGAGCGCGCCGCGGCTTCCGCTCCGGACGTCGTGCTGCTGGACGTACGCATGCCGAAGCAGACCGGACTGGAGGCCTGCGTCGCCATCAAGGAGGCCGTCCCTTCGGCCAACATCATCATGCTGACCGTCTCCGACGAGGAGGCCGACCTCTACGACGCGGTCAAGGCCGGCGCGATGGGCTACCTCCTCAAGGACTCCTCGATCGACCAGGTCGCCCAGGCGATCCGGGTCGTCGCCGACGGCCAGTCCCTGATCAGCCCCTCCATGGCGGTCAAGCTGATGGAGGAGTTCAAGCAGATGTCCCGGCCGGACCGCTCCCCGGTCCCCGGCCCCAAGCTCACCGACCGCGAGCTCGAGGTCCTCGGCCTGGTCGCCAAGGGCCTCAACAACCGCGAGATCGCCAAGCGGTTGTTCATCTCGGAGAACACGGTCAAGAACCACGTACGCAACATCCTGGAGAAGCTCCAGGCTCACTCGCGCATGGAGGCGGTCATGTACGCCGTGCGCCAGAAGCTCCTCAACGTCGACTAGGTCGACTAGGCTGACGCCAGCGTCGCGTGCCGGTGACAGACCGTGTCAGGCATGGAGGCGCCGGACACGAAGGAGCACGACTGATGTTGTCGTCCCCTTCGCCCTCACGTGACTGAGGGCGAGAAGACCAGGCTGATCGCCTGGAGCAACGAGATGCGCGAGGTGCACGAGCGCCTGCGCAAGGCCCTGCAGGTGACGCAGGAGGCCATCGCCGCGGGAGATCCCGCCGAGCCCGCGGCTCGTGACCTGCTGCTGTTCTGTCATGGGTTCTGCGCGGCCCTGACCGGCCATCACGAGGGCGAGGACCGGGAGCTCTTCCCGGCGATCGCCCGGTCACACCCGGAGCTGCGCGAGACGATCCGCTATCTCGAGCAGGACCACTCCATGATCGGCCACCTCCTCGGCGGCCTCCAGGCCGCCGTCGACCGGGCCGCCACTCCCGAGACTCTCGGGAAGCACCTCGAAGGCATCGCCGCGATCATGGAGTCCCACTTCCGCTTCGAGGAGCGCAAGCTGCTCGGGGTGCTGGAGACCGTGGAGCTCGAGATCGACCCAGGTAGGGTCTTCGGGCCGCTCTGAGAAGCCGGTTCCGGACGGGACTTGTCCGGAACCGGCTCTAGAGTCGGACTCGTGCCTCGCTCTCAGACACTCAGCCGCTCCCAGGCCCGCCGGATCGCGCTGGCCGCGCAGGGGTTCGCCGACAAGCCCCACACGACTCCGACGATGCGTACGTTCCAGCGCACGCTGGAGCGCACCGGCGTCCTCCAGGTCGACTCGGTCAACGTCCTGCAGCGCGCGCACTACATGCCGCTCTACAGCCGGATGGGGGCGTACGACACCGGGCTCCTGCACCGTGCCAGCAAGGGCCTCGAGAACCGCAGGATGGTCGAGTACTGGGCCCACGTGCAGGCGTTCATGCCGGTCGAGCTGTGGCCGCACATGCAGTGGCGGATGGACCACTACCGCGCCCAGAAGGGCTCGAAGTGGTGGGGGAGCGTGCCGGACGGGATGAAGGAGAAGGTGCTGGCGCTGGTGGCCGAGCAGGGAGCGCTGACCGCGCGCGAGGCGGCCAAGGTGCTCGAGGACGCCGGTCCGCAGACCAAGGACCACTGGGGCTGGAACTGGTCCGACTCCCGCAAGACCCTCGACATCCTCTACATGTTCGGCGAGCTGGCGATCTCGCACCGCAACGACCAGTTCGAGGTCGCCTACGACCTGCCCGAGCGCGTCATCCCGCGGATCCACCTCGACACGCCGACGCCGTCGAAGGAGGAGACCCACCTCGAGCTCGTCCGCCGTGCCACCCGGTCCCACGGGGTCGGCACCGCCAAGGACATCGCCGACTACTTCCGGATGCGCGTCGACGACACGACCCGCGCACTGAACCAGCTCATCGACGCAGGTGAGGTGGAGCCGGTCGCGGTCGAGGGCATCCGCAAGCAGGCGTACCTCTTCACGGGGTCCCGCCTCCCGCGGCGCATCGAGGCCCGTGCGCTGCTGAGCCCGTTCGACCCGCTGGTCTGGGAGCGGGAGCGCACCGAGGCGCTCTTCGACTTCTTCTACCGGATCGAGATCTACACGCCGGCGCCCAAGCGGATCCACGGCTACTACGTGCTGCCGTTCCTCCTCGGCGAGCACATCGTCGGCCGCGTCGACCTGAAGGCCGACCGCAAGAGCGGAACGCTCCAGGTCAAGGGTGCTTATACGGAGGAGGGCGCGCCCGTGGAGACGGCCATCGAGCTGGCAGCAGAGCTCGAACGGCTCGCCGGCTGGCTCGGCCTGAGCGCCATTGAGGTCGATCCCAAGGGCGACCTGGCACCCCTGCTTGCGCCGTTGGTGTGAGTGGGCGACCGGGAGGTGGGTAGAGTGAGCGTGCTATCTGTCTGCCGCTAGTAGGAGCCCGCCACCGTGGCAATTCTCGACAAGATCCTTCGCCTCGGCGAAGGCAAGATCCTTCGCGAGCTCGAGGCCATCTCGAAGGCCGTCAACGCGATCGAGGACGAGTTCGTCGCGATGAGCGATGACGAGCTGCGCGGGATGACCGACGAGTTCAAGCAACGCCTGGAGAACGGCGAGGACCTCGACGACATCATGGCCGAGGCGTTCGCCACGGTCCGCGAGGTCACCAAGCGCGTCCTGGGCCAGCGTCACTACGACGTGCAGATCCAGGGCGGCGCGGCGCTCCACCTCGGCAACATCGCCGAGATGAAGACCGGTGAGGGCAAGACCCAGACCGCGGTTCTCCCGGCCTACCTCAACGCGCTGGCCGGCAAGGGCGTCCACGTCGTCACGGTCAACGACTACCTCGCCAAGTTCCAGGCCGAGATGATGGGCCGCATCTACGGCTTCCTCGGCCTCACCGTCGGCGTGATCCTGCCGCAGATGACCCCGGCGCAGCGCCGCGAGGCCTACAACTGCGACATCACCTACGGCACCAACAACGAGCTCGGCTTCGACTACCTGCGCGACAACATGGCCTCCTCCATGGCCGACCTGGTTCAGCGCAGCCACTTCTTCGCGATCGTCGACGAGGTCGACTCGATCCTCATCGACGAGGCCCGCACCCCGCTGATCATCTCGGGCCCGACCGAGGACGACGTGAAGTGGTACGACGAGTTCGCCACGATCGCCAAGACGCTGACCAAGGACGTCGACTACGAGGTCGATGAGAAGAAGCGCACCATCGCCGTTCTCGAGCGAGGCATCACCCGGGTCGAGGACCACCTCGGCATCGAGAACCTCTACGAGGCGGTCAACACCCCGCTGATCTCGTTCATGAACAACTCGATCAAGGCCAAGGAGCTCTTCCGCCGCGACAAGGAGTACGTCGTCGCCAACGACGAGGTCCTGATCGTCGACGAGCACACCGGCCGCATGCTCGCCGGTCGCCGCTACAACGACGGCCTGCACCAGGCGATCGAGGCCAAGGAGGGTGTGAAGGTCCGCGAGGAGTACCAGACCCTGGCGAGCATCACCCTGCAGAACTACTTCCGCCTCTACGAGAAGCTCTCCGGCATGACCGGTACGGCCATGACCGAGGAGTCGGAGTTCGACAAGATCTACAAGCTCGGCGTGGTCCCGATCCCGACCAACAAGCCGATGATCCGCAAGGACCAGCCCGACCTCGTCTACCGGACCGAGGAGGCGAAGTACGAGGCGGTCGCCGACGACCTGGTCGAGCGCCACAAGAAGGGCCAGCCGGTGCTGGTCGGCACCGTGTCGGTGGAGAAGTCCGAATACCTCGGCAACATCCTCAAGAAGCGCGGTGTCCCGCACACCGTCCTCAACGCGAAGTACCACGCCGACGAGGCCAAGATCGTCGCGCTGGCCGGCCACAAGGGCGCGGTCACCGTCGCCACCAACATGGCCGGTCGAGGCACCGACATCATGCTCGGTGGCTCCGTCGACTTCCTGGCCGACCAAGAGCTCCGCAAGCAGGGCTTGGAGCCCACCGGCGAGACCGCCGAAGCGTACGAGCAGGCCTGGGCGCCGACCGTCGAGCGGATCAAGGAGCAGGTCGCCGCAGAGCACGAGGAGGTCACCGAGCTGGGTGGTCTCTACGTCCTCGGCACCGAGCGCCACGAGTCCCGCCGCATCGACAACCAGCTGCGTGGTCGTTCCGGCCGTCAGGGCGACCCGGGCGAGTCCCGCTTCTACCTCTCGCTGGAGGACGACCTGATGCGCCTGTTCAAGGGCGAGTGGGTCGACCGCATCCTGACCACGCTGAAGATCCCCGACGACGTGCCGATCGAGGCCAAGTCGGTGACCAAGTCGATCGCCAACGCGCAGACCCAGGTCGAGGGCCAGAACTTCGAGTCCCGCAAGAACGTCCTCAAGTACGACGACGTCATGGACCGCCAGCGCAAGGTGATCTACGCCGAGCGCCGCGAGGTGCTCGAGGGCGCCGACCTCGAGGAGCAGATCCGCACCTTCATCGACGACGTCGTCGCCGGCGTCGTCACCGGCGCGACCCAGGAGTACGCCGAGGAGTGGGACCTCGACCAGCTGTGGACCGACCTCAAGCAGATGTGGCCGGTCTCGGTCGAGCCCGAGAAGCTGATCGCGGATGCCGGCGGCAGCAAGGACGACCTCGACCGCAACGAGCTGATCGAGATCCTGAAGAAGGACGCCCAGGAGGCGTACGACCGCCGCGAGGAGGAGATCGGCTCCGAGGGCATGCGCGAGGTCGAGCGCCAGGTCGTCCTCTCTGTGCTGGACCGCAAGTGGCGCGAGCACCTCTACGAGATGGACTACCTGCGCGAGGGCATCGGGCTGCGCGCGTACTCGCAGCGTGACCCGCTGGTGGAATACCAGCGCGAGGGCTACGACATGTTCACCGCGATGATGGACGGCATCAAGGAGGCCGCGGTCGGCTACCTGTTCAACCTGGAGGTCCAGGTCGAGCAGGCGGAGCCGGAGTTCCACTACCACCCCGACGGCACCCGTCACGCTGGTCCGATGCACGAGGGCGCGCTCACCGAGCCGCCGGTCGGCGTCGGTCAGGCCGGCGGTCTCCAGGACATCTCCGCCGCCCTGAAGTCGCAGCCCGCCGCCCCCGCGTCCAGCCCCGGCACGCCCCAGATCCACGCCAAGGGCCTGCAGAAGCCTGCCACCCCCAAGCACCTGGCTTTCTCCGGCCCGGACGAGCAGGGTCAGGCCGAGGCGCAGGGCACCGTCAGCAACGCCGACGACCCCTACGCCAAGATCGGCCGCAACGAGCAGTGCCCCTGCGGCTCGGGCAAGAAGTTCAAGCAGTGTCACGGCCGCCCCGGCGGCCCGACCGGCCTCACCACCCGCGTCAACGGCTGAGGACTCTCAGCGCCTGACCGTGGAGCGCTGTACGTACCAGGTACGTACAGCGCTCCATGGGCCTATTCGTACGGTCCGAAGTTGAGGACCGTGCAGATCCAGCTCTCGCCGCTCTGCTCGAAGCGGAGGGCCATCGCGCGGTGGCCCTGGCCGAACTTGATGTTGACGGTGGCCTCGACGATGGTCTCGGTGACCATGTGGAGATGCCAGCGATAGACGCGAGGGCGGACCGGCTGGTTACGGCCCAGGCCGGGCTCGTACGCCCCGCTGCGGGCCGTGAGGGCGGCGCGGTAGCGCAGGTCGGAGACGACCTCCTTGGTCGTCCAGCGGACCAGCTGGCTCGCCGGACGGTCCCCGCCGACGACCTCCGCGATCTTCTGGGCGAACTGCGGGATCCACGCCTTCAGATGACCGCGGGCCGGGACGATGGGAATCGGCTCGGCCAGCCGGCCCTCCTCCTGCCCGTTCCGGTCCGGCTGGGGCGGGTCCAGGCGTGGCTGAAGCTCGAAGGCGAGCGTGCCCTGGACATCGGCCAGGGGCACCTCGGCAGGGCGTTGCGGATCCGGCTCCGCAGGATCAGGGTCCCGAGATGGTAGAGCGCTCATGGGCGCAAACTCCTTTCTACGCAGGCAACCTTCTCTTACCCGTTATTCGTCGTTCTAAACCGGCGAGTAACAGAAGGTTCTGCTGTGACAAAAGGAGACTGGTGGGACGGGCTATGTTGCCTGGTCGTCGTAGGGCGGCTTCTCGCCGGCCAGAAGAGGTCTGGGCGCCTTGGCGCGCGCCTCTTCCTCCTCGATGTCGGCGAGAGCTTCCTGGATCTGTCTGCTGACGATGCGACGCGGGTCGAGGTCGCGCAGCTCGAGGTCCTGGTAGGCGGGCCCGAGCTCTCCGCGCAGATCGTCTCGCGCGTTGTTGGCCAGGTTGCGCACCTGGTGGAGGAGGCGGGCGATCTGCCGTGCCATGTCGGGGATCTTGTCCGGCCCGAAGACCAGGATGGCGATCACGACGATGACGGCAAGCTCCGCGAAGCCGATGCCGAACACGGAGGTGAACCTACAGGCTCAGAGCTTGGAGGTGGGAGTGAGGCCCAGTTGCATGCCCGCGAGCCCGCGGCCGCGGCCCGAGATCGTACGCGCCACCTCGGCCAGCACCTTGGCCGACTCGGCGGTCGGGTCGGACTCGACGATCGGCTTCCCGGCGTCGCCGGCCTCGCGCAGGGTCTGCTCCAGCGGGATCTGGGCGAGCAGCGGGACCTTCGAGCCGAAGCGCTGGGAGAGGGTGTCGGCGACCCGCTGGCCACCGCCGGAGCCGAAGACCTCCATCTTGGAGCCGTCGGGCAGGACGAGCCAGGACATGTTCTCCACGACACCGACGACGCGCTGGTGCATCATCTCGGCCATCGTGCCGGCCCGCTCGGCCACCTCGGCGGCGGCCTCCTGCGGGGTGGTGACTACGACGATCTCGGCGTTGGGCAGGTGCTGGCCCAGTGAGATCGCCACGTCGCCGGTGCCCGGGGGCAGGTCGAGCAGCAGAGCGTCGAGGTCGCCCCAGTAGACGTCGGAGAGCATCTGGACCAGGGCCCGGTCGAGCATCGGTCCGCGCCAGGCGACGACCTGGTCGCGGCGCGGCTTGAGCATCCCGATCGAGATCACCGAGACGCCCGAGGCGGTCGGGACAGGCATGATCAGGTCGTCGACCTGGGTCGGCCGGGAGTCGGCCACGCCCAGCATCGCGGGCACCGAGTGGCCGTAGATGTCGGCGTCGACGATGCCGACCTTGAGACCCTGCTGGGCGAGAGCGACGGCCAGGTTGACCGTGACCGACGACTTGCCGACACCGCCCTTGCCCGAGGCGATGGCGAAGACCTTGGTGAGCGAACCCGGCTGCGCGAAGGGGATCTCCCGCTGCGCCTGACCGCCGGTGAGCCCGTTGCGCATCTCGGTGCGCTGCTCGTTGGTCATCACGCCCAGCTCGAGGTCGACGCCGGTGACGCCGTCGACCTTCTCGAGCGCCGCGGTGGTGTCGCGGTTGATGGTGTCCTTGAGCGGGCAGCCGGCGACGGTCAGCAGCACCTTGACGCTGACGAGACCTGCGTCGTCGATCGAGACGGAGTCGACCATCCCCAGCTCGGTGATGGGACGTTTGATCTCCGGGTCCTGAACGGTCGCCAGGGCTGCGTTGACACGGTCGAGAAGCGGGCTACTCACGGTATGCAAGCCTACGTCGTGCGTGGGGAGTCTCCAGCATCGCCCGAGGGCTGGTCGATCGGACCGCGGTGACGGTCACGCTCGTCGAGCTCCTCGAGGAGCAGCCGCAGCTCGGAGCGGAGGTAGTCGCGGGTGGCGACCTCGCCGAGGGCCATCCGCAGCGACGCGGTCTCGCGGGCGAGGAACTCCATGTCGGCCTTGGACTGCGAGGCGACGCGACGGTCCTGCTCGGCGATGGCCCGGTCGCGGTCCTCCTGGCGGTTCTGTGCGAGCAGGATCAGCGGTGCGGCGTACGACGCCTGCAGGCTCAGCGCCAGGGTCAGGAAGATGAACGGGAACTCGTCGAAGCGCCACTCCTTCGGAACGAGAAGGTTCCAGACGACCCAGATGACCACGACCATCGTCATCCAGGCGATGAACCGGGCGGTGCCCATGTAGCGCGCGAAGGCCTCGGCGAAGGAGCCGAAGGCGTCAGCGCGGAAGGTGGGCCGCCGGACCAGCGGGCGGCGCAGCTCCCGCGGGGTGTCGAGGCGGCCGCGGGCGGCGCGGGTGTCAGCCACGGCGAACCATCTCCGGCGTGATCACCTTGTTGGGACGGGTGTCGGGCCTGGTGTCGGGCCGCGGCTCGGTGGGCGACTCCTGGCGGGCGAGGTTCTCGCGCCAGTTCTCCGGGAGCAGGTGGTCGAGCAGGTCGTCGACCGTGACCGCGCCGGCCAGATGGCCGTTCTCGTCGACGACGGGAGCGGCGACCAGGTTGTACGTCGCCAGGTGCGCAGCGACCTGCTCGGTGCTGTCCTCGGGGCGCAGCGGCTCCAGGGACTCGTCGAGCGCGCCCGCGACCAGCGTGGACGGTGGCTCGCGCAGCAGCCGCTGGATATGGGCGATGCCGAGGAACTTGCCGGTCGGCGTCTCCAGCGGAGGGCGGCAGACGTAGACCAGGGCGGCCTGGGCCGGGGTGAGGTCGGGGTTGCGTACGAGAGCGAGCGCGTCGGCGATGGTCGCGTCGGGGCCGACGATGACCGGCTCGGGCGTCATCATCGAGCCGGCGGTGTCCTCCTCGTAGGACATGAGCCGGAGTACGTCCTTGGCGTCTTCGGGCTGCATCAGCTCGAGCAGCAGGGTGGCGGTCTCCTCGGGCAGTTCGGCGATGAGGTCGGCGGCGTCGTCGGGGGACATCTCCTCGAGCACGTCGGCGGCACGCTCGGAGTCCAGGGCCCGCACGATGGCGACCTGGTCGTCCTCGGGCAGCTCCTCGAGGACCTCGGCGAGGCGCTCGTCGTCGAGGGCGGCGACGACCTGTCGCTGGCGCTCGGGCGGGAGCTCGTGGATCATCGTCGCGGCGTCGGCCGGGCGCATGTCGTGGATCGCCTGGACGAGATGGGTCGCGGCCTGCGTGGGGGAGCGGCTGGCCAGGCCCTCGGTGTCGCTCCACTCGACCACGTGGGTCTGGCCGCGGCGGCGCAGGGCCTTGGAAGGCTCCTGGACCGCGACCCGGGAGAGCAGCCAGTCGCGGTTGCGGGCCTGCTCCATGCCGACGTCGTAGACGGTCCCGACGACGCCGGTGGGGCGGATGGTGACCTGACGGTCGAACATCTGGCCGATCACCAGGGTCTCGGTCGAACGCTGCTGGAAGCGGCGCATGTTGAGCAGTCCGGTCGTGTAGATCTGACCAGCGTCGATGCTGGTCACCCGGGTCATCGGCACGAAGATGCGCCGGCGACCGAAGACCTCGACGACCAGGCCCAGCACGCGGGGCTGCCGGGCGTCGGATCTGACCGTGACCACGAGATCTCGCACCTTGCCGACCTGCTCACCGAGCGGGTCGAAGATCGGAAGGCCGACCAGGCGTGCCGCGTAGACGCGGTTGGGCGAGGTGCTCACGGCCCAACGTTATGACATGTGTCCCAGCAGGACGGTTCGGCGCTCAGGCAGTGGCACGGAACGCAGATTCGATGAGGTATCCGAACCGTGTCGGAGCGGAAACCGGGATCTGGGTGATGCTTGTGTTACAAAAGTGGTCAATGTGACCAGCGTGATCGGTCGCTGTTGCTGCGAAAGGGGCCAGAACGGATGCGTACGCAAATCTATGCCAGGTCTCTCGGGGGGCGGATGGCCGGCGCCCTGCTCTCTGCGGGCCTCGTCCTCGCCCTCGCCGGCGGCACTCTCGTCGCCGTGCGCGACTCATCCGCTCCGGCCACCACGGACCTGGAGACCGTCGCCTACTCGCCACCGCGCTACCGGATGGTCCAGGCCAACATCAGGGCCAGCATGGGCACGGCGAGGTTCAAGAAGGACGTACGCGAGGTGGTCGGCACCTCGCCCGACTTCATCACCTACAACGAGGTGAACGGCCGCCGGAGCGCGAGTCTCGAGCCGGGGCGCTATCGCGTCTGGCGCAAGGGTGGCGACGCGTACAGGTCGGCCACGGCGGTGGCGTGGGACAACGACGAGTGGGCAGCGACCTCGAAGGGCATCCACCAGATCAGCAACAAGCGCGGCAAGCCGGCCGACCAGAAGCTGCACTGGGGCATCAGGTTCGCCAACTGGGTCACCCTCGAGAATCGGGCGACCGGCCGGAACGTCTCGGTGGTCGCGGTGCACTTCGCGCCGAAGTCCAAGTACTACGGCGACCTGGTCCGTCCCTCCGCCCGCGCGCTCAACGTTCTCGTCAAGGCGCTGGCCAGACGTGGCCCGGTGATGGTCGGCGGCGACCTGAACGTGCAGTACGAGGGCTCTCGCTACCCGAGCGACATCTTCGCCGCGCAGCACCTGACCCCGAGCTACGACGTCACCCAGCAGGCACCGGTCACGCACGGCCGGGCCTCGACCATCGACTACGTGCTGGCCCGCGGGATCGCGCGGTTCGCCACCGGCAACCAGCGCGCCTTCGGGCTCGAGTCCGACCATCACGCGGTCCGTGTCGACTTCTCACCGCTGCCCGTGACCTCCACCGAGGGCTCCGCCCGGGTCAGGTTCGGGCCGGGTGTCGTGGTCACCGACCCGGGGCTGAGTGCCGCCGATGAGCAGAGCGTGCTGCGTACGGTCCTGAAGTCGATCAACAGCACCAAGCGGGGTCAGGTCGTCCGCCTGGCCACCCGTGCGCTGAGCAACGGCAAGGTGCTCCGGGCGCTGAAGCGGGCCAAGTCGCGTGGTGCGCACGTCCAGGTCGTCACCGCGGAGCGGACCACGACCGCCGAGATGCGGTCGCTGCAGCGGGTCCTCGGCAAGGACGTCGACAAGAAGAGCTGGGCGGTGCCGCGCCCGGACGGCTACGACGGCGCCGGCCTGCGGGCGACCGTCCTGCTGATCAGCAGGACAGGTGTCACCCCGACGTTCGCCTTCGGCTCCAGCACCCAGATGTCCAACTCGGCCGGCACCGGGAAGCGATCGGGCTACGTGAGCGTCACCCAGGCGTCGTACGACAAGCTCCTCAAGCCGTTCTTCTCGGCAGTCGGACGCCGGGTCTGAGGGACGTAGGATCGCGATGTGGTGGGAGTCACCCTGTCACTGATGGTTACTGATTGGTAACCTGCCGCAGTGACACGTCGTGGTGGTCTCGACAGGCTCGACCACCGAGTTAGGAGTACAGCATGGGTCGCCTTGCCGAGACCGAAGGTCTCACCGACATCCAGGAAGAGATCCTGAAGACCGTCCGTCAGTTCGTGGACGAGAAGGTCATCCCGGTGGCCCAGGAGCTGGAGCACGCCGATGAGTACCCGACCGAGATCGTCGAGGGCCTCAAGGAGCTCGGCATCTTCGGCCTGATGATCCCGGAGGAGTACGGCGGGCTGGGTGAGTCGCTGCTGACCTACGCGCTGTGTGTCGAGGAGATCGCGCGCGGCTGGATGAGTGTGAGCGGTGTGATCAACACCCACTTCATCGTGGCCTACATGCTGATGCAGCACGGCACCGAGGAGCAGAAACAGAAGTACCTGCCGAAGATGGCCACCGGCGAGGTACGCGGTGCGTTCTCGATGTCCGAGCCGGGTCTCGGCTCCGACGTCTCCGCGGTCTCGACCAAGGCGACCAAGCAGGCTGATGGGTCCTACGAGATCACCGGCCAGAAGATGTGGCTGACCAACGGTGGCTCCTCCACCCTGGTCGCGGTGCTGACCAAGACCGACGAGGGCGCCGAGAGCGTCTACAAGAACATGACCACCTTCCTGGTGGAGAAGACCCCCGGCTTCGGCGAGACCGCCCAGGGCGTGACCGTGCCCGGCAAGATCGACAAGATGGGCTACAAGGGCATCGACACGACCGAGATGATCTTCGAGCGTCACAAGATCTCGGCCGACCAGATCCTCGGTGGGGCCCCGGGCAAGGGCTTCTTCCAGATGATGGACGGCGTCGAGGTCGGCCGGGTCAACGTCGCCGCCCGCGCCTGCGGCCTGGCGATCCGTGGCTTCGAGCTCGGCATCGCCTACTCCCAGCAGCGCCAGACCTTCGGCAAGAAGATCGCCGAGCACCAGGCCATCCTGTTCCGTCTGGCGGAGATGGGCACCAAGGTCGAGGTCTCCCACAACATGATGGTCCGCGCCGCGCGTCTGAAGGACACCGGCAAGCGGATGGACGTGGAGGCCGGGATGGCCAAGATGGTCGCCTCCGAGTACGCCAACGAGGTCGTGGAGGACTCCTTCCGCATCCACGGTGGCTACGGCTACTCCAAGGAGTACGAGATCGAGCGGATCATGCGTGAGGTCAAGTTCATGCTGATCGGTGAGGGCACCAGCGACATCCAGAAGATGATCATCGGCCGATCGCTGCTCAAGGACTACAAGTCCTGATCCTTCGGCCGGACCTTCCGCCGAATCTGTAGAAGTGGGCGACGAGACAGTGGTTTCGTCGCCCACTTCTACGGTCTCGTCCGGAAAACCTGAGGTTTCGTCGTTGTCGTTGTCGTAGGTTGGGGTCTGCCCGACCAACGATCCAGCAACGCCGATGCAGGGAGAGCTATGACCAACGACGATCTCAAAGCCAAGATGCGCGAGGCGCTGGACAAGAAGAACAACCAGGACCACGCACACGCAGAGAGTGCCGGGGCCAAGGAGAAGGCGCACGGGTCCGAGGTAGTCGGCGGCGCACCGAAGATGCACCGCCGGAAGGCGGGTGGCGGCGGCTCCTGACGCTACGATGCCCCTTCGGGGGTGTCGGGTCGGTCTGGTCGAGAGGTAACGAGAAGTTGGCGCGCCGCGTAGTGCTCCATGTCGGGGCGATGAAGTCGGGGACGACATATCTGCAGGGTGCCCTGTACAAGAACAAGGCTCTCCTCGCGGAGCGTGGGTTCCTGGTTCCCGGCGCGCGCTGGCGCAACCAGATCGAGGCCGTTCTCGACGTGAAGGGCCGCCGGAAGCACCCGCAGGGGAACTCGGTCGCCGGGGCCTGGGACCGTCTGGTCGCCGAGGTCGACGAGTGGGACGGCACGGCGCTGATCTCTGTCGAGCTGCTCGCGCCGGTCGGGCCGGAGACGGTCGAGCGGGTGGCGACGAGCTTCGCGGGTGTGACTCCGGAGATCGTGCTCTCGCTGCGTGACATCAACCGGCAGATCCCGTCGATGTGGCAGGAGCTCGTCCAGAACGGTGTGGACTGGACCTGGGCGGACTTCCTCACCGCTGTCAACAGGAGCCGTCCGGGCGCTCCCGAGCGCCGTCGCTCCGGGCCCGGCAAGCGGTTCTGGGGCGAGCAGGACATGGTCTCCATCGCCCGGCGGTGGGGCCAGGCCGGGCCTCTGCACCTGGTCACCGTGCCGCCTCCCGGCAGTCCGGCGACCCTGCTGCTGGAGCGTTTCGGCGTGGCGATGGGCTTCGATCCCGAGGGGATGAAGAGCCCGCCGCCGAAGAACACCTCCCTCGGCTCGGCGACCGTCGAGGTGCTGCGCGGCCTCAACGCCGAGCTGGACCGGCGTGGCCTGGCCTACCCGGCGGCGATGGGGCTGCGCAAGCACGTCCTCGGCAAGCGGCTGATGCCGGAGCTGTCGGTCGACGACCCGCGTATCGGGCTCCAGGCACCGCGCTGGACGGCATCGTTCACCCGCGACCAGGCAGCCGAGCTGAGCGGTCTGGACGCGACCATCCACGGGGATCTCGATGACCTGGCTCCTGTGGACGTACGCGGGATCGACCCGCGCAAGGTCACCGACAAGCAGGTTCGAGACGCCGCGGTGGCTTCCTATGCTGCGCTGCGTACGGACCTCAACAAGAAGCTCGCCGACCCGACCATCCCAGGTGAGGCCATCGACCCGGGGGAGGGCCGCAAGGCCCCGGCGCGCGCCGTCTCCGCCCTGGCCGACCTCGTGGAGTGGTCCGTTCGGCGAGAGGAGCTGGTCCGCACGTAGGACCTCAACACACACATATTCGGGGGACCCTTTGTCAAGCAGCTGGAGCCTGCGCCGTCGTCGCAGACTCGTCGAGGAGGCGGGCGGCACGTCGGCCGCGCCGCCACGGATCGCGGTGCTCACGATCGCCCGCGACGAGGGCGAGATGCTCGCCCGCTGGGTCGACCACTACGGCCGAGCGGCGGGTCACGAGAACCTGATCGTCTTCGACGACGGTTCGACCGACGGTTCCACCGACGGCCTCTCATGCACGGTCCAGCGCCTGCCGGGCTTCCGGAAGGGCAACTTCGAGGCCGGCCGGATGGGCCTGGCCAGTGGGGTCGCCCACGGTCTCCTGGGGATCTACGACGTGGTCATCTTCACCGACGTGGACGAGTTCCTGGTCCCGGACCCGGCGAGGTACGCCAACCTGTCCGACTACCTGGGCCGGCGGCCCGAGCAGGTGATCGCCCCGTTCGCCCTCAACGTCGTCCACCACACCGCGGTCGAGGGACCGCTGGTCAGCGGCAAGCCGATCGTCGGCCAGCGGGCGTACGCCCAGTTCGCGCCGTTGATGTGCAAGCCGTCGGTCAAGCGGGTGCCGGCCGCGTGGACGCTCGCCTCCCACGGGGTCAAGGCGCCGTACGTGCCCGATCCCGGGCTGTTCATGCTCCACATGAAGTTCGCCGACCTGGATCTGCTGCGCCGGCAGGCCGACCGCCGCAACGAGCTCGCCAAGGCGGTGGGTCGCGGCAAGGGCAGCTCGTGGGGACGCTCCGGTGACGATCTGGCCGACCTGCTGACCACCGCGACCGCCTCGGTGAGCGCCGACGTCGAGGAGTTCGACCCGGCCTCGGTCCTGCCGGCCAGGCTCGTCCGCGAGGAGGACGGAGTGCACCGCGCCGTCGGCCCGGGCCACATCGACAACCTCCGCAACCAGCCGCTGTTACGCATCCCGGAACGCCTCCACGGGATCGTCTGAACTAGGTTACCGTCCGGTAATCCACGCACTCAC
The DNA here is from genome assembly GCF_042719275.1 of Nocardioides sp. NPDC058538. Lineage (NCBI taxonomy): Bacteria > Bacillati > Actinomycetota > Actinomycetes > Propionibacteriales > Nocardioidaceae > Nocardioides > Nocardioides sp. NPDC058538. The sequence goes on from NZ_JBHXNY010000005.1 coordinate 139,268, forward strand.
CGACGAGAGGCCGCAGATGAGCAAGACGAACCCCGGCAACTTCTTCGAGGACTTCCAGGTCGGCCAGGTCATCGAGCACGCCACGCCGCGCACGGTGACCGAGGGCGACCGGGCTGCGTACGGGTCGCTCTACCCGACCCGCTTCGCGGTGCCCTCGAGCGCTGCGTTCGCGGCCTCCGTCGGGCTCGAGCAGCACCCTGTCGAGGAGCTGATCGGCTTCCACATCGCCTTCGGCAAGACCGTCCCGGACGTGTCGCTGAACGCGGTCGCCAACCTCGGCTACGCCGAGTGCCGCTTCCACCGGCCGGTGGTGCCGGGCGACACGCTCTCGACGAAGTCCGAGGTCATCGGCCTCAAGCAGAACTCCAACGGCAAGTCCGGCGTCGTCTACGTACGCTCGACCGCCACCAACCAGCGCGGCGAGGTCGCCATCGACTGGGCGCGCTGGGTGATGGTGCACAAGCGGAACCAGGCGGCCGCCGCGCCCGAGACCGTGATCCCGGAGCTGGCCAAGGCGGTCGACGCCAAGAACCTGATCGTGCCCAAGGGCCTGGACTTCTCCGCGTACGACTTCACCGCCGCCGGTGAGCCGCACCGGCTGGCCGACTACGAGGTCGGCGAGAAGATCGACCATGTCGACGGGGTCACCCTCACCGAGTCCGAGCACCAGCAGGCGACTCGGCTGTGGCAGAACACCGCGAAGGTGCACTTCAACGTCGAGGCCCGGCCCGACGGCCGTAACCTCGTCTACGGCGGCCACATCATCTCGCTGGCCCGTGCGCTCTCGTTCAACGGCCTCGCCAACGCCCAACTCGTCGCCGCGATCAACGCCGGCGCCCACACCTCTCCGGCCTTCGCCGGCGACACCGTCTACGCCTGGTCCGAGGTGCTCGACCGAGTCGAGACCGACGCTCCCGGTGTCGGCGCCCTCCGCCTGCGTCTGGTCGCCACCAAGGGACGCGACGAGTCGATGACCCTGCGCGGCGAGGACCCTTCGACAGGCTCAGGACAAGCGGCGAAGTACGCCCCCGGGGTGCTGCTCGACCTCGACTACTGGGCGCTCATTCCTGCGTAAGGACACGTCATGGCAGTGAAGAAGGCACTCTTCGTCTCCGGCTCGGCCCAGGGGATCGGCAAGGCGATCGTCGAGAAGTTCGCGGCGCAGGGCTGGTTCGTCGGGATCTACGACATCGACGCCGACCTGGCCCGCGACGTCGCGGCTCTCCTCGGCTCCGAATCGGCCATCGGCGGCACGCTCGACGTCACCGACCCGGCGTCCTGGAACGCGGCGCTGGAGGAGTTCGCCACCGCCGCCGGCGGTCGCCTCGACCTGCTGGTCAACAACGCCGGCATCCTGCGTGCCGGCCGCCTGGCCGAGGTCGACCTGGCCCAGCACCACCAGACCATCGAGATCAACGTCAACGGCGTGATCAACGGCTGCCACACCGCCTACCCCTATCTCCGGGCCACGCCCGGGTCCGGCGTCATCAACGTCTGCAGCGCGAGCGCGATCTACGGGCAGCCGGAGATCGCCTCCTACAGCGCATCGAAGTACGCCGTCCGCGGACTCACCGAGGCGCTGGAGCTGGAGTGGCGCAAGGAGGGCATCCGGGTGCAGGCGGTCTGGCCGCTGTGGGTGAAGACCGCCCTGCTCGACGGCAACGCCGCCTCCTCCCACGAGACCCTGGGCATCCGGCTCACCGTCGAGGACGTCGCCGACCAGGTCTGGGAGATGGCACAGCCCCGCAAGGGCCTGTTCCGGCTGCCGAAGGTGCACACCACGGTCGGCTTCCCGGCCAGGGCCCTCTCGACCGCCGCCGACCTCGCGCCCAACCTCTTCGTCCGCGAGGTCAACCGGTTCATCACTCGGGCGTGAGACAGCGGCAGGGCGGACGGCTGGTTGGATGGGGGCATGGCCCTCTACCTCGTCAGGCACGGCACCACCGAGTGGTCCCTCAACGGCCGGCACACCTCCCACACCGACCTTCCCCTCCTGCCCGAGGGGGAGGAGGCCGCCAAGGTGCTCGCCTCACGCCTCCAGGACCAGGAGTACGCCGCGGTGCTGACCTCCCCGCGGCAGCGGGCGCTGCGTACGGCTGAGCTCGCGGGCTTCCCCGACGCAGTCGTCACCGACGACCTGGTCGAGTGGGACTACGGCGACTACGAGGGCATCACCACCGACGAGATCCACCGCACCGACCCCGGCTGGAGCCTGTGGACCGGAAAGACCCCCGGCGGAGAGCCCGCGGCCGCCGTCCAGGAGAGGCTGGGCCGGGTCGTCTCCGCCGCGCGCGAGCGCGACGGCGACACCCTGGTCTTCTCCCACGGACACGCGCTGTGCGCCCTGGCCGCGGTGTGGCTGGGACTCCCGGTCACCGAGGGCCGGCTCTTCCGGCTCGACACCGCGACCGTCTCGATGCTGGACGCCCATCACGGGCAGCCGGTCGTCAAGCTCTGGAACACATAGTCACCTCCGACGCTTGACCAGACGGATGCCACGGGTCACCGTAGTGGGGTGGCTCTTGCGGTGGGCTGTCCACGCTGCGCGACGCCGGTGGCGAGCATCGGTGCCGGCGGCAGCAAGTCGTGTCCCGAGCATGGTGTCGTGACGCCGGTGTGGCGATCCGATGCGGCCTCCTACGAGGACCTGGTGCAGGTCCTCTCGCTGGCCGGTGAGGTGCCCACCTACGTTCCCTGGCCGGTCGAGTCGGGCTGGTCGATCGCCGACCTCGCCGTGGTCGGCGACGAGAACAAGGGGGCGGCGACGCTGCTCACGCTGACGGGTGTGACCCCCGACGACGGACCGGTCGAGATGACCGTCGTCACCGAGGAGGCCGGCGTCGGGCTGGGCGCGCGGTGCGCGCGTACGGAAGGACCGGACCCGGGCATCGACGCCTGTGCCGGCCCGCCCACGACGAGGGTCCGGGTCGCCGGGCAGCGGCAGCTGGTGCCGCTGTGGCCGATCACCCAGTGGACCAACGGCGCCGAGGAGTGGGAACGGTCCGTGGTCGTCGGCGAGGCCGCCGGTCGCTGGCTGTGGCTGGTCTTCCGCCCGGCCACGGCGATGCTGATGCTCCAGGACGGCTGGCACCTGCGCCAGGTCGGGGACCTGGGGGTACAGATGGTCGAGCTGCCCTTCGGTGGGCCCGGTGGATCTTGGTGGAAGTCGCCCTAGGATGGGCGGGTGCGCATCGACCTCCATACTCACTCGCGAGTGAGCGACGGGACCGATTCGCCCACCGAGCTGGTCCAGCAGGCGTTGGCCGCGGAGCTCGACGTCGTCGCCATCACCGACCACGACACCGCTGACAGCTGGGACGAGGCGACCGCTGCTGCCGCCGAGGCCGGGATCGAGCTGGTGCGCGGCATGGAGATCAGCACCGACTACGTCGGCCAAAGCGTGCACCTGCTGGCCTACCTGCCCGACCGGACCCATCCGCTGCTGGTTGCCGAGCTCGACCGAATCCTGGCCGGCCGGGACGGACGGTTGCCGCTGATGCTGGCCCGGCTGGCACGGCTCGGCATCGAGGTGTCGCTCGAGGACGTCGCGGCCGTCTCCGGTGATGCCGCCGCCTCCGGGCGCCCGCACCTGGCCGACGCGCTCGTCGCGAAGGGGTACGTGCGCAGCCGCGACGAGGCGTTCAACCGCTACCTCGGGGCCGGCAAACCGGCGAACGTCAGCCGTTACGCGGCCCCGCTCGAGCCGATGATCCGCACCGTCGCCGCTGCCGGAGGAGTCACCGTGATCGCCCACCCATGGGGCCGGTCCGGACGCGAGCAGCCCGACGAGGCAGCCCTCTCCGCATTGGTCGACGCGGGCCTGTCCGGGCTCGAGGTCGACCACCAGGATCACAGCCCGGAAGTGCGCGAGAAGCTGCGGGTGATCGCCCGCAATCTCGACCTCGTGGTGACCGGATCCAGCGATTACCACGGCACCGGGAAGGTGGGTCACCATCTGGGAGTGAACACCACTGCACCCGCTGAGTACGAGCGGCTCCTGGAGCGCGCCGCCGCGGCCGCGGCCGCCTCCGGACGGGCCACCCCCGAGGTCGTACGTTGACCGAGATCTTCGTCTCCACGTTCGTGACGCTCTTCGTGATCATGGACCCGGTCGGCACGATCCCGATCTTCCTCTCGCTGACCGCGGGACAGTCCCCGGGCAAGCAGCGCCGGGCGGCGCTCCTCGCGGTCGCGGTCTCGTTCCTGGTGATCACGATCTTCGCGCTCTTCGGGCAGGCGATTCTGCACTTCCTGCACATCTCGCTCGAGGCGCTGCAGTGCGCCGGCGGCCTGCTCCTGCTGCTGGTCGCTCTCGAGCTGCTCACCGACAACTTCGACGACCCCGTCGCCGCCGCCGGAGCCAACGTTGCCATGGTGCCGCTCGGCACCCCGCTCCTGGCCGGTCCCGGCGCGATCGTCGCCACGATGGTCTTCACCCAGGAGGTCGACTCCGTCGCGGACGGCTTCGGGCTGGGCCTTGGGCTCGTCGTCGTCCACCTCGCCCTCCTGATCGCGATGATCTTCTCCATCCCGATCCTCAAGGTCCTCAAGGAGTCCGGCGTCCTGCTCATCACCAGGATCGCCGGCCTGCTCCTCTCCGCGATCGCCGTTCAGATGGTCGCCGACGCGGTCACGACCTTCATCGCGAACGCCTGACTCTGCCGGGCTACTTGCGGCCCAGCGACTGGAACTTCTGGAGTACGCCGGACGGGACGACCCGCGCCATGGTGGCCAGGGCTTTGTAGCGCTTGCTCGGGATCGAGAAGGTCTTGTCGGCGTCGTAGTCCTCGAGCGCCTCGCGGACCAGATCGTTGACGTCGAGCCACATCCAGGAGGGGGCCGAGTCGTAGCCGGAGCCGAGGCGCTCGTGGAACTCGGTCTTGGTGAACCCCGGCAGCAGGGCCATCACCTTGATGCCCTGGCCGGCGTACTCGTTGTGGGCCCACTCCGTGAAGGAGTTGATCCACGCCTTGGCGGCCGAATAGGTGCCGCGGGGGAGGTACGAGGCGACCGAGCCGACGTTGATGATGCCGCCGTGGCCGCGGGCCGCCTGGGCGCCCAGCGCGGCGTGGGAGAGGCGCAGCGGGGCAATGACGAGCACCTCCGCCATCGCGGTCTCCTCGTCGGCGGTGTTGTCGAGGAAACGGTGCTTGAGGCCGTGACCGGCATTGTTGACCAGCAGGTCGACCGGGTGGTCGGCGTCGGCCAGGCGGGCCTCGACCTTGGCCAGATCGGCGCTGTCGGTCAGATCGGCGCGGAGCACCTCGACCCCGATGCCGTGAGCGTCCGTCAGGTTCTTGGCGACGCCGTCGAGGCGCTCCTCGTCACGGGCGACGAGGACGAGGTCGTGTCCGCGGGCGGCGAGCTGCTGGGCGAAGGCGAGTCCGATGCCGGCGGTTGCGCCGGTGACCAGGGAGGTGGGGTTCGACATGAGGCAATCCTGCCACCATCGCTCGCGCGAGGGATCCAGGCGCCGGGCCGTCGGTTCGTGCGCGGAATCACGGTTTCTGTCTGTCGTGTGACAGTTGACTTGCGGTGATACGTGTTTGGATGATGTTCGACGTGGATTTCGTAGGGGGACTCGGGCGCGTGATGAAGAAGTGAGCCGCACTGCGCGCCACATGAGATCTAGGCCTCTCCGGCGCACCAAGATGCTCTTCGCAGCCTCCTTGCTGACGTCGGCCGGTCTGTACGTCGGGATCGAGGTCATCGCCGAGCCGGTGGCCAACGGCCGGCCCAGCGTGGCAGACAGCGGGATGAAGCTGGGCGCGGACGCCGGGGCACGCACCCCGGTCTGGCCGCACGACAGCCAGCGTGAGGCCGCGATCGACCGTCACATCGATGCGCGGACCGCCGCCGCTGAGAAGGTGCTTCCAGACGACTCCGGCACCGGTCGCCGGGCCGTCTTCTCGATCAGCCGTCAGCGGGTCTGGATCGTGTCCGCGGCCGACCGGACGCGGCGTACGTATCCGGTCTCGGGCAGCATCTACGACAACCTCGAGCCCGGCACCTACAAGGTCTTCTCCCGCTCCGAGCACGCGAGGGGGATCGACGACTCGGGCCGGATGAAGTGGTTCGTACGCTTCACCAAGGGCCCCCGCGCCGCGATCGGCTTCCACAACATCCCGGTGGACAAGGGCAAGCGCGTGCAGACCCGCGACCAGCTCGGCACCCCGCTGTCGCACGGGTGCATCCGCCAGGCCGAGCCGGACGCGAAGGCGATGTGGCGCTTCGCGCGGCTCGGCACCAAGGTGGTCGTGATTCCCTAGCGGGATCAGGCAGGCTCAGGCGTCGGCCTTGGGGGCGGAACCGCCCGAAGAACGACGGCGACGGCGACGACGGGGCGCGGAGCCCTCGGAGCCGGTCTCGCCCTCGACGGGCCTGGTGGACTCGGCGGCCGCCGGAGCAGCGGACTTGTCGACGACCTGGCCACTGCGGGAACGGGTGCGCTGACGGTCGCGGTTGCGGGGAGCGCGCTCGCGCTTCTCACCGTCCTTGTCGGAGTCCTTGTCCTTGGGCTTCGCGGGCGCAGCGGCCTTGATCCGGCCCTTGGTGCCCTTCGGGATGCCCATGTCGTGGAGGAAGTGCTCCGAAGAGGAGTAGGTCTCCTGCGGCTCGTCGAAGGGAAGGTCGAGAGCCTTGTTGATCATCTTCCACTTGTGGAGGTCGGCCCAGTCGACGAACGTGACCGCGACACCGGAGGCGCCGGCCCGGCCGGTGCGGCCGATGCGGTGGACGTAGGTCTTCTCGTCGTCAGGAGTCGTGTAGTTGACCACGTGGGAGACGCCGGTGACGTCGATGCCGCGGGCGGCGACGTCGGTGGCGACCAGGACCTCGACCTTGCCGTCACGGAACTTCTGCATCACCCGCTCGCGGGCGGCCTGCTGCATGTCGCCGTGCAGCGGAGAGGCCGGGAAACCACGGTCGGCGAGGTCGTCGGCCACACGCTGCGCCTGCCGCTTGGTCCGGGCGAAGACGACGACCTTGTCGTGGTCCTCGCACTGCAGCAGGCGGCCGATCATCTCGGGCTTGTCGAGGTCGTGGGCCTGGTAGACGAACTGTGCCGTGGCGGGCACCGTCTCGCGCTCGCTCGCGGACTCGGCGCGGATGTTCATCGGGTGGCGCATGTAGGAGCGCGCCAGCGCCACGATCGCACCCGGCATGGTGGCCGAGAAGAGCAGCGTCTGGCGGGTCTCCGGGGTGAGGGTGACGAGCTTCTCCACGTCGGGCAGGAACCCGAGGTCGAGCATCTCGTCGGCCTCGTCGAGGACGAGGGCGTGCACGTGGGAGAGGTCGAGGACCTTCCGGTTGGCCAGGTCGATCAGGCGGCCGGGGGTGCCGACCACGATGTCGACGCCCTTCTCCAGCGCGTCGATCTGGGGGTCGTAGCCCGCGCCGCCGTAGACGGTCAGCACGCGGAGGCCGCGGTCCACGGAGATCATCGAGATCTCGGCGGAGACCTGCATGGCCAGCTCGCGGGTCGGAGCCACGATCAGAGCCTGCGGCTTGCCCTGCGGAAGGTCGATGTAGTCGCGGTCCTTGGGGGACACGCTGCGCTGCACCACCGGGATGCCGAAGGCCAGCGTCTTGCCGGAGCCGGTGCGGGCCTGGCCGATCAGGTCGGTGCCCTGCAGGGCGACCGAGAGGGTCATCTCCTGGATGGCGAAGGGGGTGGTGATGCCTTTGCGCTCGAGGGGAGCGCAGATCTCGGGATGAACCCCGAGCTCCTTGAACGTTGTCATGATTCGTCGCTACTCGCTTGTCTCATCGAATGCGGCGAGCGACTCACGGGTGTCTCGAGCTTGCCAAGCGAGTGCCACGCCGCGCACATACGGGAACCAGACCACCGCGATATGAAGTGCATTACAGCGGCGCTGGGTCGGTCAAAAGGCATTCTATCGGTAGGGTTCTCCTGTGGTTGCATCGTCAGAGTTCACGGGTCCTCAGGATCCGTTCGGTGATCCTGTTTACAAGGCCGCCGTCATCGACCTTCTCGGAGCAGTCGCCTATGGCGAGGTCTCGGCTGTCGAGCGGCTGACCGACGACGCCAAGATGGCGCCCTCGCTGGAGGACAAGACGGCTCTGCTCGCGATGGCGGCTGCCCAGCACGCCAAGATCCAGCCGGTCCTCGACCGGCTGGTGGAGCTCGGCACCGACCCGTACGCGGCCATGGAGCCGCTGCGCGAGGGGTTCGACGAGTTCCACATCCACACCAAGCCCGCGGACTGGTGGGAGTCGCTGGTCAAGGCGTACGTCGGTGACGGACTCGCCAACGACTTCTACCGCGAGGTCGCCGGCTTCCTCGACGAGGACACCCACAAGCTCGTGGTCACCACCCTCGAGGACGCCGGGCGGGCCGACTTCATCGTCGACCGGGTGCGGGCCGGCATCGAGGCAGATCACCTCATCGGCGGACGCCTGGCGCTGTGGGGCCGCCGCCTCATGGGCGAGGCGATCACCCAGGCGCAGCAGGTCGCCGCCACCCGCGAGGGGCTCAGCGAGCTGATCGCCGGTGACCACCTCCCCGGTCTCGACCTCGGCGCCATCGGCGAGATGCTCACCCGGCTCACCCAGCGTCACGTCGAGCGAATGGGCAAGCTCGGGCTTGAGCACTGACATCCGCTGGACCGGCTGGGCAGGGACGCAGATCGTCCCCGAAGCCGGTGTGTGGACGTCTTCCGAGGTCAGCCCTGGGTTCTGCTTCGACGAGCTGGTCGCCTCCTGGAACGTTGTGACCCCACCCGGGACCTGGGTGGAGGTCGCGGCTCAAGTGGTCGCCGAGTCGGGGGAGCGGAGCGGCTGGCTGGTGCTCGCTCGCTGGTCCTCGGACCCGGCCTTCACCTCCACCTCCGTCGCCGGTCAGGACGACCCGGTCGCAGTCGCTTCGGACGACACCATCCTGGGGCGGGACGGGCGCAGGTTCACGCAGTTCTCGTTGCGGATGAGCCTGCACGGCCCCGCCGGGAGCCAGCCGCGGGCGAGCCTGCTCGGGGCGATCGTCTCGGCCGACGCCCGGGACTCGGCGCCGGCCCCGGGGGCCGTGCCTCGCGGGACGGTGGTGGGTGGCGTACCCGCCTATTCGCAGCAGCTTCACCGTGACCGCTATCCGCACTGGGACGGTGGCGGACAGTCCTGGTGCAGCGCCGCCTCGACCGCGATGATCGCCGACTTCTGGGGCGCCGGGCCGACGGCCGCCGAGACGGCCTGGGTGGACTACGAGACCCCCGACCCGCAGGTGCCGTTCACCGTCCGGGAGGTCTACGACGAGTCCTTCGGTGGCGCCGGCAACTGGGCCTTCAACACCGCCTATGCGGGCGCCCGGGGGCTGGTCGCGTACGTCACCAGGCTCCGCTCCTTCGCCGAGGCAGCCCGGTTCCTCGAGGCCGGGATCCCGCTCGTGCTGGCCGTCTCGCACCAGGCCGGCGAGCTGACCGGCGCTGGTTACGTCACCAACGGTCATCTGCTCGTGCTGACCGGCTTCGACGAGGGTGGCGACCCAGTCGTCCACGACCCCGCCTCCCACAGGATCGTCAGCGATGCCGAGGTGCGGGCGACGTACGACCTCGGCGAGCTCGACCGTGCCTGGGCCCGCTCCGGCCGGATCGTCTACGTCATCCGGCCGCCGGACGTGGTCCCGCCGGAGCCGCCGGCGCAGCCCAACTGGTGAGGCGCCGGTGCCACCGCACAACAGAAGCGGCCCCGCCCACAAGGGGCGGGACCGCTTCGAGGTGACCTGGACGAGGCTCAGGCCTTGGACTTTCCGGTGACACCGGAGGCGACGACCACCAGAACGGCGGCGATCACGACCTGCCAGATGTGACGCCACCAGTCGATGCCGTTGGTTGCGTTGTCCCACGTAGCCGCATGGCCGTCGAACGGCCCGTTGTTCTGGCCGAAGACGAACCAGTAGATGAAGCTGCCGATCAGCATGCCGCCGATACCGCAGACAATCGTCAGCCAGAACGGAATGTTGTCCTTATCGCCCGGCGCGAAGAACTTGCCGAGGGCACCAATGATGACGCCGCCGATGAGGGTGACGAGGATCGTTGAGATCATGCCTTTTCCCTTCAGGTTGTGAGTGGCGCCATGAATGCGCCCATCGTTTGATATTGCACCTGTTGGGACTGGAATGCACGGACAACATGGCTCAAAACCGGAAGTTCGTCACCGGAATCAGGGCCATCCCTGAGTGGTAGTGCAGCCCGGAGTGGTTCAGCCGGCGAAGCCGACCTTGCCGACCTTGGCCGGGCCGATCTCGATGTAGGCGAGCTTCTCGGTCGGGACGATGACCTTGCGGCCCTTGCTGTCGGTCAAAGCGAGCACAGCGCCGCCGCCGAGGGCGTCGGCGATGAGCTTCTCCACCGATTCGCTGGACTCCTCGGTCTCTACGACAAGCTCACGGGCGGCCTGCTGGACGCCGATCTTGACCTCCACGGGTCCTCCTTGCGATGGGTCGATCAATGCTCCGGAATCCTCTCACACGGACCGTGAGGAACCCCGCCGTTGCGCTACGAGCGGAATCAATCAGTCTTGGGGTAGCCGCCGATGCCGCGCCAAGCGAGCCCGGCGACGAGACGAGCCGCGTCGGCCTGGGAGAGCTCGCCGTTGTTGTGGAGCCAGTAGCGAGCGCTGACCTGGATCTGGCCGACCAGACCCACGGCGAGCAGGTGGGAGGCGGTGGGAGCGAAGCCGGTGTCCTCGGCGATCACCTCAGCGATCACCTCGGCGCACTCGTTGGTGACCCGGTCGACCTGCTCGCGTACGGCGGGGTCGTTGGTGAGGTCGGACTCGAAGACGAGCCGGAAGGCGCCGGACTCGGAGGCCACGTAGTCGTAGAAGACCTCGACCGTGCGGGCCACACGTTCCTTGTTCTCATCGGTCGACGCCAAGGCCTCCCGGCAGCGATCGATGATCTCGTTCGCGGACTTCTCCAGCAGGGCCAGGTAGAGGTCGAGCTTGCCGGGGAAGTGCTGGTAGAGAACGGGCTTCGAGACCCCTGCCCTCTCGGCGATGTCATCCATCGCGGCGGCGTGGAAGCCGTAGGCGACGAAGACCTCGAGGGCGGAATCGAGAAGCTGGGCTCGTCGTTCCGTCCGGGGCAGTCTCGCCCCTCGCGGTCGAGTGGGGTCGAGCTCGGATTGGTGCGTGGTCACCCCAGCAGCCTACCCGCTGGTACTCGGATCGCGGGACGCGTCGTCGTCTCGTCCACGGATGAGGGAACATGGAGGAGTGCCTGCGGTGTTCAAGTAGGCATACGTACGCCCGAACTGAGGAGCAGTTGTGTCCCTAGCCCCGCTCGTGGAGCCCGCTGACGAGCTGACGATCGACGAGGTGCGCCGTTACAGCCGCCACCTCATCATCCCCGACGTCGGCATGGCCGGGCAGAAGCGCCTGAAGAACGCCAAGGTGCTGGTCATCGGCGCCGGCGGTCTCGGCTCGCCCGCCCTGCTCTACCTGGCCGCGGCAGGCGTCGGCACCCTCGGCATCGTCGAGTTCGACGAGGTCGACGAGTCCAACCTGCAGCGCCAGATCATCCACAAGCAGTCGACGGTGGGCCAGCCGAAGGCCGAATCCGCCGCGGCGGCGATCAAGGAGGTCAACCCGTACGTCAACATCGTGCTGCACGACGTGCGGCTCGACAACGACAACGTGCGCGAGATCTTCACCGGCTACGACCTGATCGTCGACGGCACCGACAACTTCGCGACCCGCTACATGGTCAACGACGCGGCGTACTTCCTGGGCATCCCGTACGTCTGGGGCTCGATCTACCGGTTCGACGGACAGGCGTCGGTGTTCGCGCCGACCCTGACCGACGACGCCCCGTGCTACCGCTGCCTCTACCCGGAGCCCCCGCCCCCGGGCATGGTCCCCTCCTGCGCCGAGGGCGGCGTGCTGGGCGTGCTCTGCGCCTCGATCGGCTCGATCCAGGTCAACGAGGCCATCAAGATGCTGACCGGCATCGGCGAGCCGCTGGTCGGCAAGCTGATGATCTACGACGCACTCGAGATGGAGTACCGCAAGCTGAAGGTCCGCAAGGACCCCAACTGCGCGCTGTGCGGCGAGAACCCGACGGTCACCGACCTGATCGACTACGACGCCTTCTGCGGTGCGATCTCCACCGAGGCGGCCGACGCCGCGGCCGGCTCGACCATCTCGGTCAACCAGCTCTCCGAGATGATCAAGGAGCGCGAGGAGGGCAGCCGTGACTTCGTCCTCGTCGACGTGCGCGAGCCGAACGAGTACGAGATCAACCAGATCCCTGGCGCCGTCCTGATCCCCAAGGGCGAGTTCCTCAACGGCAACGCGATCCCGCAGGTCGCCGAGCTCACCGGCGACGGTGCCAAGCCGCTCGTGTTCCACTGCAAGAGCGGCGTACGCAGCGCCGAGGTGCTCGCGATCGCCAAGGGCGCCGGCTACGCGGACGCGGTCCACGTCGGTGGTGGCGTGGTGGCATGGGTCAACCAGATCGACCCGTCGCAGCCCTCGTACTGAATCGGTACAGCTGAGCATTACTGAACTGTTGGCCAGCGGTGGCTCCTCTGGGGCCGCCGCTGGCTTTATCTGTACGTGGCGATACCGATAGTTTTGCGATCGCAGCTGCGGGGGGCGGAGTTGCATCAATGCCCGAACCTCGGAGGATTCGACGTTGTCCACACGCGCTCGTCTCAGCGCGACGCTCGCCGGTGCCACCCTGGCCGGCGGACTGTTTCTCGGTGCCCCTGCCAACGCGAGCGACCAGGCCCCGGAGCCGGCCTCCGGCGCGGCCGTAGGCTCTGCGATCGACCCGGAGAGGCTGGAGTCGAACGTCGCGGACCCGACCCCTGGCGTACCTCCGTCCTATGTCTTCGCCGGGGTCGGTGCTCTGCTGATGGGGGCGGGGGCCGGACTGGCCGTACGTCGCAAACGGGCTGAGGCTGTGGCACGCTCGGCCGAGTGAGCAACGGTCAACCCAGCCTGAGGACCTTCCTCGGCGAGATCTTCGTCGTCGTCCTCGTGGTCGCGGTCGCTGTGCTCGGCTATGCCGCCTACGACTACTACACCAAGCTCGACGACGCGAAGAAGACCAACGCGACCCCGCCTGGGACGACCTCCTCGATCCCGGCCGAGGCGCTGGCCGAGGTGCCGAAGAAGAAGGGCAAGGTACGCGGCGTCTCGATCGAGTCGCTCAACGTGCATGCCGACGTGGTGCCGCTGGCCATGGAGGGCGGCACGCTCACCCCGCCCGCCGATGCCTCGCTCATGGGCTGGTGGAAGGGCGGCGCGAAGCCCGGGGCCGATGACGGCTCGGTGCTGATCGTCGGCCACACCCTGCACAACGGCGGCGGCATCCTCGACCGGCTGGGCGAGGTGAACGAGGGCGACGAGATCGTCGTGCGGACCAAGGCCGAGGAGTTCAGCTACACCGTCCGGTCGGTGCGCGACCTCTCCAAGGAGCAGGTCGCCAAGCGCAGCGAGAGGCTCTTCGACACCGACGGCGAGCCGAGGCTGGTCGTGGTGACGTGCGACGACTGGGACGGCACCTCGTTCCAGGGCAACACCGTGGTGGTCGCCGTCCCGTAACCCAGACCAGTCGAGCCTCGTTACTTGTGAGTCACATCACCTACAGACCGAGGCCCCCACATGCTCCGCACTCGCCGTTCCGTACGCCGCGCCGCAGCCGTCGCCGCCGGCACCCTGACCGCCGCGCTCGTCCCGGCCCTGATCCCGTCCGCGGCCCACGCCTGGGCCCCGGCCGACACGGCCACCATCACCCCGGGCGTGCAGATGTACACCGGTGGTGCCCAGTGCACCGCCAACTTCGTCTTCGCCGACTCCGCCGCGAACGTCTACGTCGGCTACGCCGCCCACTGCGCGGGTCTCGGTGAGGCCACGGACACCAACGGGTGTGCCGCCAAGTCGCTTCCGCTGGGCACCGAGGTCACCTTCAACGAGGGCGGCTCCCTGCTGAGCGAGGGCACCGTGCTGGGCAAGGGCAAGCTGGCGTACTCGTCCTGGCTGACCATGCAGAAGTCGGGCACGAAGGACGAGAACACCTGCGCCTACAACGACTTCGCCCTGGTCAAGGTGAACGCCGCCGACGCCGGCAAGGTCAACCCGAGCGTGCCGATCTGGGGCGGTCCGACGGGCATCGACACCGACGGCACCGTCGCCGGCGACAAGGTCTACTCCTACGGCAACTCCTCGGTGCGCGCCGACCTGGACCTGCTCTCGCCGAAGATCGGCCTCTCCCTCGGTGACAGCGTCAACGGCACCCGCTGGTCGCACCCGCTCTACAACCTCACCCCCGGCATCCCCGGTGACTCCGGCTCCGGCTTCTTGAACGCCGACGGTAAGGCGGTCGGGACGCTGTCGACCCTGGGTCTGCTTCCGCTCGCCGGGTCCAACAACATCGGTGACATGGACCTCGAGCTGAAGTACGCCCAGGCGAACTCGGGCATCTCCGGTCTGCGTCTGGTCCAGGGCACGGAGCCGTTCAGCCCCATCCTGTAGCACCGCGCTAATGTGCCCGGCATGACGGACCGGGAGGCGTACGTAGAAGCCGTTCTGCGTCTTGTCGAGCAGATCCCACGCGGGCAGGTGACGACGTACGGCGCGATCGCCGATGCCCTCTTCGACGAGTTCGGAGGCGGGCCTCGGCAGGTCGGCTCGGTGATGGCGCGCGAGGGCGCGGGAATGCCGTGGTGGCGGGTGGTGCGGGCCGATGGCTCGCTCCCCGCCTCCCACGGCGAGGAGGCGCGGCAGGCGTATCTCGAGGAGGGCACCCCGCGCCGCGTCTCGGGGGCGGTGGACCTGCGCGCGGCGCTGTGGCTGCCGCCTACGATGAGCACGTGATGTATCGCGTCCTCCACGCCGTCGTGCCACCCCTTCTACGGGCCGTCTGGCGTCCCACGGTGACGGGGGCGGAGAACGTCCCGCGCACCGGTGGCGTGCTCCTGGCCAGCAATCACCTCAGCTTCGCCGACTCGATCGTGATCCCGTCGGTCTCGCCCCGGCCGGTGCACTTCCTGGCCAAGTCCGACTACTTCACCGGCACCGGCCTCAAGGGTGCTGCCCAGCGGGCGTGGTTCGAGGGCCTGGGCATGCTGCCCGTGGACCGCGACGACCCGCAGGCCGCGCTCGGCTCGCTGGAGGTGGCTCTGGAGGTCCTCAACAAGGGTGAGGCGTTCGGGATCTACCCGGAGGGCACCCGGTCGCGCGACGGCCGGCTCTACCGCGGACGCACGGGGGTGGCCCACCTGGCGCTGACCGCCGGCGTGCCCGTGGTGCCGGTGGGTCTGCGGGGGACCGCGGAGCTCCAGCCGGTCGGGTCGAGCCTGCCGCGGCTGGCGAAGGTCACCGTCGAGTTCGGGCAGCCGATCCAGGTGGCCGGGCGCTTCGACGGCGTACCTCTCGGCAAGGCCCGCCGGGCGCTCACCGACGAGGTCATGCAGGCGATCGCGGCGCTGAGCGGCCAGGATGTGGCCGGGGTCTACAACGAGCGACCCGCCGACGTCTGATTGCCTGTTGCGTCCGGCCGCGAAGGGGCGCACTCTGGAGGGTGACCCAGCAAAATTGATGGGCTAGCAGCCGAGGTGAGGCAGATGGCCACCACGACCGTGTTGCAGGACGAGCTGCGACGCAAGCACGACGAGCTCGCTGGGCGCCTGGCCCACGCTCGGAGCATCATCGCCAGGCCGGAGCAGACCCGCCGGGGCTGCCCGCCGATCGACCAGTTCAACGCCGGTACGTCCCGCCACCTGCACGCGGTGGACGAGGCACTGCTCCCGGCGGTCTCCGCTCACTGCGAGGGCGGAGCCGGTCTGGTCCATGACTACCTTCCCATGGCGCGGCACCTGGAGGTGCTGCTCTTCCACGTGAAGGCGCACGAGTACGGCTCCACCTGGGAGACCACCCATCGGTGGCCGACGCTGTGGGGCGAGGTCGAGGAGGCGCTCATCGACCAGGAGGAGAGGGAGGGCGAGCTGGTCTCGCGCCTCGCCGAGGAAGCCTCCGACGACGAGCTTCTCCTGATCGCGGAGCGGATGGCCGCGGCCGAGCGGAGGGCACCTTCGCGTCCACATCCCCATCTCCCGCACACGGGTCTTCCCGGAAAGGTCGTACGCCGCGTGGCCCGTCCCGTCGACGCCGTCTGGGACGCGGTCGAGAACCGCTCCGTCGGTGGTCCCAAGCCGTTGCCGCACAAGAAGCCGGGGCTGATCTGGCAGTACCTGCTCGGCGACCCGCGCTTCCCCGACGACCCGGCCAACGAGACCCGGCACAATGAGCCGGGTGACCGCTGACTCCATCACCTCCGCTCTTGACCTCGCGCCGCACCCCGAAGGCGGGGCGTTCCGGCAGACCTGGGCTGCCGCCGAGACCGTCACCCTGCCCGACGGGCGGGTGCGTCCGACCGCGACCTTGATCTACTTCCGGCTCCTGGCCGGGGAGTCGTCCGCGTGGCACCGCGTCACCTCGGACGAGATCTGGCTGGCGCACACCGGCGTCGTGTCGCTCCAGCTCGGCGGCGCCGGTTCGGCGCCGGTCGAGGGTGAGACCGTGCGCGTCGGGGTCGACATCGCCGCCGGCCAGGTGCCGCAGGCCGTCGTGCCGGCGGGGGTGTGGCAGCGTACGGTCCCCTCGGCCGAGGACGCGCTCGTCTCCTGCGTGGTCTCACCAGGGTTCGACTTCGACGACTTCGAGCTGGCCCCAGAATCAGGCACTGCGGAGTAGGAGATGGAGTACGCGTTCGAAGGAGCCGTCATCGAGTGGCGCGGACCGGCGCCGTTCTACTACGTGCCGATGCCCGTCCAAGACGCCGAGGACCTCAAGGAGGACGCCCGGGGTCTGGAGTACTGGGGCCAGGTCGCCGTCACCGCCACCATCGGCGCGACCACCTTCACCACCGCGCTGTTTCCCAAGGACGGCACCTATCTGCTGCCGTTGAAGGTGGTCGTCCGGAAGGCGGAGGGGATCGACCTCGACGATGTCGTCGCGGTGCGGATGCGCCTGGGGCATGCGGTCTGAGGGGACCTCTGAAAACTGTCGGTGTCGTCTGGTTGGGTGGGACTCGTGAGTGTCGCGTACCGCCTTGCCCCGCCGCCGAGCGCTGCTGCCGTGCCGGTTCTCGACGAGCATCAGCGGTCGGTCGTGGAGCATCCCGACGGGCCGCTGCTCGTGCTGGCCGGACCAGGAACCGGCAAGACGACCACACTGGTGGAGGCAGTGGTCGACCGG
The DNA here is from genome assembly GCF_042719275.1 of Nocardioides sp. NPDC058538. Taxonomy (NCBI): domain Bacteria; kingdom Bacillati; phylum Actinomycetota; class Actinomycetes; order Propionibacteriales; family Nocardioidaceae; genus Nocardioides; species Nocardioides sp. NPDC058538. The sequence goes on from NZ_JBHXNY010000005.1 coordinate 156,485, forward strand.
ATCGAGAACCGTGGCGTACGTCCTGACCAGCTGCTGGCGCTGACCTTCTCGCGCAAGGCTGCCGAGCAGCTGCGCGACCGGGTGACGGCGCGGCTGGGACGCACGCTGTCCGGGGCGGTCTCCTCGACCTTCCACTCCTTCGCCTACGGGCTGGTGCGGCGCTACGCGCCCGCCGAGCTCTACGCCGCCCCGCTGACCCTGCTCTCCGCGCCGGAGGCCGATGTGGTGCTGCAGGAGCTGCTGGCCGACCACCCGGAGTCGGTGAGGTGGCCGGAGCGGTTCCGGATGGCGATCGGCACCCGCGGGTTCGCGCGTGAGGTGCAGACCGTGATCGCGCGGGCGCGCGAGCGCGGGCTCGACCCCGACCAGCTGGTGGCGCTCGGCAGGGAGGAGCGCATCGAGGAGTTCGTTGCCGCCGGGTGGTTCCTGGAGCAGTATCTCGACGTGCTCGGTGCGCAGTCGGCGATCGACTACCCCGACCTGATCATGCGCGGGGTGATCGAGGCCGAGCGGCATGCGGCCGAGCTCCGGGCCGAGTTCGCCTGCGTGTTCGTGGATGAGTACCAGGACACCGACCCGAGCCAGGTCGCGCTGCTGCAGGCGCTGGCCGGGAACGGGCGCGACCTGATCGTGGTGGGTGACCCCGACCAGTCGATCTACGGGTTCCGGGGCGCGGACGTCAACGGGATCCTCGACTTCCCTTCGCAGTTCCTGACCAGGGAGCGCCGGTACGCGCCGGTGGTGGCGCTCGGGACGACCCGCCGGTTCGGGTCGCGGCTGCTGCGGGCGTCGCGGTCGATCGCGGCGGGCATCTCGGTGCGCGGCTCGATCCCGGCCGCGGCCTACGACACCTTCCGCAACCCGCATCCGCTGGCTCAGGACCCCGGCCGGGCCGAGGTGCTCACCTTCGACACCGACCGCGCCGAGACCGAGCACATCGCCGACCTGCTCCGCCGCGCGCATCTCGAGGACGGCATCGACTGGTCCGACATGGCCGTCCTGGTGCGCTCGGGCCGCACCTCGATCCCGCAGCTGCGCCGGTCGCTGACCGCCGCCGGCGTGCCGGTCGAGGTCGCCGCCGACGAGACCCCGCTGGTTCGCGAGCCCGCCGCCGCGGTGCTCCTCGACGCGCTCGGAGTCGTCGTCGACGCCGACGTCGAGTCGGATCTCGACGAGCGCTACGTACGCCCCGACCGCTGCGAGGACCTGCTCACCGGTCCTCTCGGCGGCCTCGACGCCACCGACGTCCGCGCGCTCACTCGCACCCTGCGGGCGAGGTTCCCCGACGTCGCCGCGCACGATCTCGTACGTCGCGCCGTGCTCGATCCGTCGCTGCTGGTCTCCGCCGTCGGTCGAGTCGCGAGCGTCAGCGAGCGTGTCGAGACCAACACAGTCGATGCGCGCGCCGAAGCGGACCGTGTTGGTCTCGACACGCCTCCGCCTAGCGGCTCCGGCGGCTCGACCAGCGGGGGCGAGGAGCGGGTGCTGGGGCGGGTACGCCGGCTCGCGGCCCTTCTCGCCGAGGCCCGGGCTGCGCTCAAGGGGGGCGCCGGGGCGGAGCAGGTGCTGTGGACGCTGTGGGACGGCGCCGAGTGGGGGCAGCGGCTGCGGGCGCAGGTGGAGTCGGGTGGCGCGGCGGCGCGGCTGGCCCACCGTGACCTGGATGCCGTCGTGGCGCTCTTCGACACCGCCGCCAAGATCGAGGGCCGTCAGGAGTTCACCTCGGTGGAGACCTTCCTGGCCACGCTTCGTGCCCAGGAGATTCCGGCGGACACTCTGGCAGACAAGGGCGTACGCGGCTCGGCGGTGCGGCTGCTCACCGCCCACCGCTCCAAGGGGCTGGAGTGGGGTATGGTGGTCGTCGCCCACGTTCAGGAGGGCGCCTGGCCCGACCTGCGCCGGCGCGACTCGCTCCTCGGCCCCGACCGGATCGCCCCGGCGCTGCCGGACGGCCGTCACGGCGGGCTGTTGCCGCCACTGACCCGTTCGGCGATGCTCGCCGAGGAGCGCCGGCTCTTCTACGTCGCCGCCACCCGCGCCCGGTCCCGGCTGGTCGTGACCGCGGTGAAGTCGCCCGACGACGACGGTGACCAGCCGTCGCGGTTCATCAACGAGCTCGGCCTGCGCGAGGACCAGATCCGTCACCGGGTCGGCCGGCCGACGCGGCCGTTGTCGCTGGCCGGTCTGATCGCCGAGCTGCGCCGCACCGCCGCCGATCCGGCCCAGCCCGACGCGCTGCGCGAGGCGGCCGCGAGAAGGCTGCAGAAGCTGGCCGCCACCGAGGTGCGCGGCAAGCGGATCGCGGTCGCTGCCGACCCGTCGACCTGGTGGGGGCTGCGGGCCCCGACGTACGCCTCGGCCGCGGTGCGTCCCGAGGGCCGTCCGATCACGCTGAGCGCGTCGGCGCTGGAGGCGATCCTGACCTGCCCCGCGCAGTGGTTCCTGGCCCGCGAGGCGGGCGGGGCCGTCACCGACTCCTCGAGCCAGGGGTTCGGCAAGGTCGTGCACGCGATCGCCGAACAGCTCGCCCGCGGCGACCTCGACGCCGCCACCGTCGAGGACCTGATGCCGTTCGTGGACGAGGTCTGGGGCCGCCTCGAGTTCCGTACGCCGTGGTCCGCTGCCCGCGAGCGCGAGGCGGTCCAGGACGTACTGGCCAGGTTCCTGACCTGGCACCGGCGCCCCGGCGCACGGACCGTGATCGGCTTCGAGGAACAGCTGACCGCGAAGGTCTCGCTGCCCAGTGGTGAGACAGTGCGGCTGAACGGCTATGCCGACCGCCTGGAGCTCGATGAGAGCGGCCGGATCGTCGTCGTCGACCTGAAGACCGGGAAGTATCCGCCCACCGCGCAGGAGGTCAAGGAGCACGGTCAGCTCGGCCTCTACCAGCTGGCCGTCGAGCACGGCGCCGCGTCCGAGCTCGCGCCCGGGGCAACGTCCGGGGGAGCGGAGCTGATCCAGCTGCGCCATCCCGCGGGTTCGGGGAGCGAGCTGCCGAAGGTGCAGGTGCAGGCCCCCGAGCCGCCCGAGATCATCACCCAGCTGGAGAAGGCGGTGGCGACGGTCCGGGCCGAGGAGTTCGTGGCCCGGCCCGGCAAGCAGTGCGACCGGTGCCAGTTCGTCGCGCTCTGCCCGGCGCAGACCTCGGGATCGGTGCTGTCATGAACCCTGGAACGAGCACAGCGATGAAGGTCGAGACCCCCGAAGAGCTCGCCAAGCTGATGGGCCACGACTGGCTCTACAGCGAGGAGCAGTTCCGCGCGATCACGGCTCCGCTGGAGCCGGCCGTGGTGATCGCCGGTGCCGGATCCGGCAAGACCGCGGTGATGGCCGCTCGAGTCGTCTGGCTGGTCGCCACCGGCCGCGTACTCCCCGGGGAGGTGCTCGGTCTGACCTTCACCACGAAGGCGACCGCCGAGCTGGCCACCAGGATCCGGGAGTCGCTCCAGAAGGCGGGGCTGTGGCCCGAGCGGCGCGAGGGTCCGCCGCGGCCCGGTGATGAGGAAGACGAGCCCACCGAGCCGACCGTTTCGACCTACCACTCCTACGCCTCCGGCCTGCTCTCCGAGCACGGGCTGCGGATCGGTCACGAGCCCGACACCCGGCTGATCGCCGACGCGACCCGTTATCAGCTCGCCGCTCGGGCCGTAGCCCGGCACACCCACCCGGTGGAGAAGCTGACCGACTACCCGAAGCTGGCCGTCCAGCAGCTGCTCGCGCTCGACTCCGAGCTCTCCGAGCACCTCGTCGACCCCGCCACGCTGCGGGCCTACGACCGCAACGAGCGGTCGCTGTTCGCGCTGGAGGTGGCCGACCTCAACGCCCAGCTGGCCGACGGGAAACGGGTCAAGACCAAGCTGACCAAGGTCGAGAAGGCGATCGACGCGATCGACAAGCGCTACGAGCTGCTCGACCTGGTCGACGGCTACCGGCGGCTCAAGGACCGGCTCGGGCTGATGGACTTCTCCGACCAGATCGCGCTGGCCGCTCGGCTGGCGGTGGAGACGCCCGAGGTCGGTGAGATCGAGCGCGGGAAGTTCAAGGTCGTGCTGCTCGACGAATACCAGGACACCTCGGTGGCCCAGGCCCAGATGCTCGCCCGCCTCTTCGGCGACGGACACCCCGTCACCGCCGTCGGCGACCCCAACCAGGCGATCTACGGCTGGCGCGGCGCCTCGGTGAGCAACATCCTCGAGTTCGGCCGTGACTTCCCGACGAAGGACGGAAGCCGCCCCGCCTACTCCCTGACCGTCAACCGCCGCTCCGACGCGCGCATCCTCGACACCGCCAACCATCTGGCCGCCCAGCTCTACGAGGGCCGCGAGAAGGAGCGCCTGGTCGCCGCCGAGGGCGCACGGGACGGTGAGGTGCGGGTGCATGTCCACGAGACGTACGACGATGAGCTGCTCTGGCTCGCCGACAAGGTGATCGAGGCCCATGAGGCGGTCGGGGAGTGGAAGGAGATCGGCGTGCTGACCAGGGACAACTCGCAGGCGGCAGCGGTCTTCGACGCGCTCACCGCTCGCGAGATCCCGGTCGAGATCGTCGGCCTGAAGGGGCTGCTACGGCTGCCCGAGGTGGCCGAGGTCGTGGCCACGATGGAGCTGCTCCACGATGTCACCGCCAACGCCGCGCTGCTCACGCTGCTCGCCGGCCCACGGTGGGCTATCGGGCCGCGCGACCTGGCCATCCTCGGACGCAGGTCACGTGACCTCGCCGGCGTCGTCGGCGGCGCTGAGGAGTTCGCCGACATCGAGCGGCAGCTGGAGGCGGCGGTCGAGGGCACCGACCCCACCGAGATCCCCTCTCTCAACGACGCGCTGGAGGATCCCGGCGACACCTCCGACTACGACTACTCCCCACAGGCCAGGGAGCGGTTCAAGCTCCTCGCCGACGAGCTCCGTGGGCTGCGCCGGGCGGTCAACGAGCCGCTCCTCGACCTGGTCCGGCGGATCATCGACGTCACCGGCATCGATGTCGAGCTGGCTGCCTCGGTCTCCCCGGCCGCCTCGGCCAGGCGAGACAACCTCGACCTCTTCGTCCAGGCGGTCGCCGACTTCGAGGGTCTCGACGGTCAGGTCACCCTCGCCGCGCTGCTGGCCTACCTCGAGGCGGAGGACGAATACGGCCAGGGCCTCGACGTCGCCACGCCCTCGGAGGCCGACTCGGTCAAGCTGCTGACCGTCCACCGCGCCAAGGGCCTGGAGTGGGACGTCGTCTTCCTGGTCGGGGTGACCCACAAGAAGTTCCCGACCGGCCAGACACGCTCGTCGTGGCTGACCGTACCGTCGGTCATGCCCGCTGCCCTCCGCGGCGACCGCGCCGACCTGCCCCAGCTCCACGGCCACGACGCCGACTCGATCGACGAGCTCCTCGCCGAGCGCAAGGAGCACGAGCGCGTCGAGGAGCTCCGGCTGGCGTACGTCGCCTGGACCCGGGCCCGCCACATCCAGTTCGTCTCGTGCTGGCGCTGGTCACCCTCGCTCAAGGAGGGGCGTGGGCCGTCGGTCTACGTGGAGAAGACCCGCGAGGCGCTGCTCCAGTGGGGCGCCAAGCCCGACCGCTGGGCCGACGTGGTTGTGAAGGGAGAGGAGGAGAGCCCGTACGCCGCGCAGGAGGTCGACCTGCCCTGGCCGATCAACCACCACACCCCCGAGGTGGAGCGCCGTCTGGAGGCGGCCAGGCTGGTCCGCGAGGTGGGCCCGGGGCCGGATGACCTCGAAGACCTCACCCTGCTCGAGACGGTGAACCAGTGGGACGAGGAGATCGAGCGGCTGCTCACCGAGGCGGAGCGCGAGCGCGCTCCGGAGGTGGTCGTACCGCTGCCCTCGTCGCTGTCGGCTACCGCCATGTCGAAGCTGCGCGACGACCCGCTCGGCTTCGCCGCCGACCTGGTCCGCCCGATGCCCCGCAAGCCGTCCTCCCAGGCCCGCTTCGGCACCCGGTTCCACGCCTGGGTCGAGGCCCGCTTCGGCCAGCAGGACCTCTTCGACCCCGACGACCTGCCCGGTCGCGCCGACCACGGCATCGAGGACGAGTCCGGTCTCGAGGAGGTCATCGCCGCCTTCGAACAGGGCCCGTTCGCCGACCGCCCCCCGTACCGGGTCGAGGCGGCCTTCGCGATCGTCCTGGCAGGTCAGGTGGTGCGTGGGCGGATCGATGCGGTCTACCAGGAGCCCGACGGGAGCTTCCTGATCATCGACTGGAAGACCAACCAGACCCAGAACGCCGACCCGCTCCAGCTGGCTCTCTATCGGCTTGGGTGGGCTGAGTTGATGGGGGTGCCGTTGTCTCGGGTTCGGGCGGCGTTCTACTACGTACGCTCTGGGAAGCTCGTCGAGCCTGCTGCGCTTCCTGAGCGGGAGGGGTTGGAGCGGATCTTGGGCGGGGATCGGTAGCGCCTTCTTTTCGGCGCACGTTTGGGTACCGCCATTTGTGGCTGGGGTTTGCCGCCGACCCTTTCGGGGAGGGTGTTCTCGCCGTCGTCCGGAGTAAAGGACGGCCTTCGGCCGCCGGCTTACGCCGGTCGCCTGCGGCGATCCTTGACACCGGTCGTAGCCGAGAATTTTGGCTGGTTATCGGGTCGGCGGCAGGGGTTTGGTGCGGGGGTTTGGGTTGGGCGGGGGCTTGGGATCTTGGGTGGTCGGGCCGAGCGGTGGAAGGAATTTTCTTTCCGTCCGTGATCAGCTCGGCAGGCGCGTCGGGGAGGCGAACGAATTTTCGTTCGGCGCGGTGCGGCCTCTGGGAGGGGGCTTGGGGGAAGGAATTTTCTTTCCGCTCAGAGCCCGTTCTCCGCGGGAGGGTTGGTGGGGTGGAAGGAATTTTTCTTCCACGCGGGGACCCCTTGTCTGTCTGGCGTGGATCGGTTACCTGCCGTGGGTGAGTGTGCCGTGGCCACACCCGGGCCGCCGCCCCGATAGCCAGCCAAATCTTTCTCGACGTGGTCCGGTGTCAAGGATCGCCGCAGGCGACCGGCGTAGCCGGCGGCCGCAGGCGTCCTTTACTCCGGTCCAGGTCGAGAAGACCGTGAAGAACGGGTCGGCGGCCCAGCCCAGCCAGAGAAATCGGTCCCATCCAAGCGCCAGACCGAGACCAACCGAACCGCGACGAACAGCCGAGAGCTACTTCACCGTCCGCGCAACCTCCGGCAACTCACCCGACTCCCGCAACGAGTCGAGCAGATCGCCGGGCATGATCCAGACGGTGGCAAGTGGGAACGGACGTTCGCGCAGCATCACCGCACCGGTGACGAACGCCGGCTCGCCGGAGGGGCAGGAGAAGACGATGTCGTCGCCCCACTCCCACTCGCGCTCGACGATGGTGGGCAGCATCCACCACATCAGCCAGTTGCGCTCGGAGTTCATCGCCGAGGGGCGGCGGGGGCAGTTGTCGTCGTAGGCGACGACCGCATCGGGGTGCTCGGCGAGGATCGAGCGCAGGTCGTCGACGACGGGGGTGGCGTGGTTGAAGTGGTCGTGGAACTTGTCGGAGGCCACGTCGGCGACGGCAGATCCGGCGGTGCCCACGACCAGGACGAGCGCGGTGACGACGACCGAGCGCACCCGGTGAGCCCCCTGTGAGCTCAGCCGCGGGCTGAACCGGGAGATGACGGCGAGGAGCGTCCAGACCGCCAGCGGCACCAGAGAGCACAGGGTCGCGATCAGCCAGAAGCGGTTGTCGTTGGTGAACGACGGGATCGGCCCAGGCTGTGGGAACTCTCCGTCCGGAAGCGCCCACCACCACGGGATCGCGCCGGGGATGTGCGCCGGGGTGGTGTAGGCCCAGGTGGGTGCGTCCGGGGCGACGACGAGGATGGTCACCAGCGAGATTCCGGCGACGATCACCCAGGTCCAGACGAGGACCGCCCGGGAACGTACGGCCTGGATCGCCGCACAGACCCCGGCCAGCACCAGGACCGCGAAGACCGGGTCTATGTAGCGGCCGTAGATCCAGTAGTCGAAGCGCCGCCACTCCATGGTGAACAGCGAATACTCGTTGCCCCAGTTCAGGCAGCTGAGGACGTACATCGACCCGGCCGCGATCAGCACGAACCCGGCCGGCCCCACCTGTCGCGAGCGGAGCTCCTTCCAGAACAGAGTGGTCACCACGACCAGGCCGACGACCACGACGCCGAAGCTGCCGATCATCTGGGTCCAGGCCTCGCCGGCGAAGGTGTCGGCCCAGTACCGGGGGTTGGCCTGGGTGACCTTCTCGAAGAAGCCCTGCGCCTGGATGAACTTCCACGGCACGAGTTGCGCGTGGAACCAGAGCGCGGCCTTGTTGGCGATCACGGCGAGCACGCCGGTGGCGACCAGTCCGACGAGTGCGATACGGGCGACCTGCCACTTGCGCACCAGCAAGCTGTGCACGATGAAGCAGATCAGCCACAGCGCTACCGCAGCGACGAAGACCTGCATCCGGGCATGGGAGAAGAGCGCGAGCCCGGTGAGCAGGCTGAGCAGGAGTACGCCGCGGTAGGTGGGCTTCGAGTACAGCCGGAACGCCGCCAGGGTCGCCAGGACGACGAGCAGCGTGACCAGCCGCTCGGAGAGGATGTAGTCGGCCTGGATCGCGCGCGCCGGCAGGGCCATCACGATGGCGCCGGCGACCACACCTTGCGCCGGCGTGACCCCGCTGAGCCGCACCGCGACCCGGGCCAGCGGCCAGATCGTGAGCATGCTGATCACCAGACCGACGACGATCGCCAGCTGGTAGAACGTGAAGACGTTGGAGGTGACCAGCCACAACGGCGCCAGCAGCACGCCCCACCCGGGGTAGTAACCGGGGGTGTTCAGCTGCGGCGAGTCGAGCCCGAGGACGGTCCGTCCATGGATGACGGTGCCGATCTCGTCGTACATGAACGAGAGGTTGGAACCCCAGGCGATGTAGACGTTGATCGCCAGAGCGACCACGACGGAGACGACAGCGGCGATACGCCAGAACCGATCCACGCGGCGGAACATATACCCACCTCATAGGCTCTGACGGGTGGACTCCCCGAAGCTGCCCATCCATCTGCGAATCATTCAGGCTGTACATGACCGTTCTGGCCACGACCGCTCCGGCCACCTGCGCGCCGACGACGGCTGGGTCGACAAGGCTTGGTCGGACGAGACCACGAGGGTCCTCGTGGTCGCCGGCAACAGGGTCGAGCCGTCAGGCACGACCGGCGTGAGGTGGCGTACGCCGGCGGATTCGCCGGAGGGGATCCGGCTGCTCCTCGGCGACGCCGCCGAAGGCGCCCGGTTCGCGGTGCTCACCGGTCGCGAGGAGGCCGGCGAGACGTGGCGTGATCTGCGCGGGCTCTTCCCCGCGCTGCTCGCCGACACGACCGAGGCGAGCTTCCTGATGCATGCGATCGGACTGGCCGAGTGGCATCGGGCGACCCGGTTCTGCTCCCGGTGCGGCGGCGCCCTCGAACCGCGCTCAGCCGGCCACGAGCTGGCCTGCGCGGAGGGACACGTGAGCTTCCCGCGCACCGACCCGGCGGTGATCATGCTGGTGACGTCGGGGGAGCCCGGGAGCGACGAGGAGCGTTGCCTGCTCGGCAACCACACCCGCTGGCCCGCGCCCAACTTCTCCACCCTCGCCGGCTTCGTCGAACCGGGGGAGTCGCTCGAGGACGCGGTCCGTCGCGAGGTCGCCGAGGAGGTCGGCGTACGTGTCGGGCAGGTCGACTACTTCGGCAACCAGCCCTGGCCGCTGCCGGCCAGCCTGATGCTCGGCTTCTTCGCGCGCGCGACGTCGACCGAGATCACGGTCGATGAGGACGAGATCCGCGAGGCGCGCTGGTTCACCCGCGCGGATCTCGCCGCGGTCGCGAAGAGCGGTGAGATCAAGCTGCCCAGCGGCATCTCGATCAGCCGCTCGCTGGTCGAGGAGTGGTACGGCGGCGAGCTGCCCGGCTCGTGGTGACCGGCGTCAGACCAGCTCGGCGAGCTTCGCCTTGACCTGAGCGATCGACGGGTTGGTCATCGCGGTGCCGTCGGAGTAGACGAGGGTCGGGACGGTCTGGTTGCCGCCGTTGACCTGCTCGACGATCTGCGCGGCCTCCGGGACCTGCTCGATGTCGACCTCGTCGAAGGTGATGTCTTCACGGCCGAGCTGACCCTTGAGTCGCTGGCAGTATCCACACCAGGGTGTGGTGTACATCGTGAAGCTGCTCATCGGGGGCTCTCCTCATCAGAACTGTCGGTGCGAGCCAATAGTCTTGGCCTGCAAGGCATAACGTTCCCACCCCGAGGAGCCATTCCCAATTGAACCCTGCCCCGCCCATGACCCCCGAGTCCCTCCTCGCCGCCCTCGACCCTGAACAACGCCGGGTGGCGGAGGCGCTGCGGGGTCCGGTCCGGGTTCTGGCGGGTGCGGGGACCGGCAAGACCCGGGCGATCACCCACCGGATCGCCTACGGCGTCGCCACCGGCGTCTACGCGCCCCCGGAGGTCCTCGCGGTCACCTTCACCACCCGGGCGGCGGGGGAGATGCGGCAGCGGCTGAGGGCGATGGGCGCCGGCGCGGTCCAGGCGCGCACCTTCCACTCCGCGGCCCTGCGCCAGCTGCGGTTCTTCTGGCCGAAGGTCTACGGCACCGAGCTGCCCAACCTGACCGAGTCGAAGATCCCGCTCATCCGCGCGGCCGCACAGCGCCAGCGGATCAACGTCGACCAGGCCCAGGCGCGAGACCTGGCCTCGGAGATCGAGTGGTCGAAGGTCTCCAACGTCCACCCCGACGACTACCCGAAGTCGGCCGAGGCCCGGGGCCGGGAGGTCGGCGGGCTGACGCCGGCGATGGTCGGGCACATCTATGCCGCCTACGAGGACGTCAAGCGCACCCAGGCGCGAATGGACATGGAGGACGTGCTGCTCCTGACCGCCGGCCTCCTGGAGCATGACGAGCGCGTCGCGGCGCAGGTCAGGCGACAGTACAAATGGTTCACCGTCGACGAGTTCCAGGACGTCTCGCCGCTCCAGTCGGCGCTGCTCGACCTGTGGCTGGGCGGGCGCAGCGAGCTCTGCGTCGTCGGCGACCCGGCGCAGACGATCTACACCTTCGCCGGCGCCGACGCCGCCTACCTGCGTGACTTCCCGAAGAAGCACCCCGGCGCCACCTCGGTCGAGCTGGTCCGCAACTACCGCTCCTCGCCGCAGGTCGTGAAGGCCGCCAACAAGATCCTGGAAGGTACGCCGAGCGCCGGTGTCCAGCTGCAGGCCCAGCGCGACTCCGGGCCGGCCGTCGAGCACGTCGAGCAGCCGGATGAGGTCGCCGAGGCCGAGGGTGTCGCCGCCGAGATCCTGCGTCTGCACCAGTCCGGCAAGCCCTACAACGAGATGGCGATCCTGTTCCGGATCAACGCCCAGTCGGAGGCCTACGAGGACGCGCTCACCGCGCGCCGGATCCCCTACGTCCTACGCGGGGCCGCCAGGTTCTTCGACCGGCCCGAGGTCCGCGAGGCGGTGACCCGGATCCGCGGCGCGGCGCGAGGCGGCCAGGGTGCCGTGATCGGCGACGAGCTGCTGGAGTCGGTCCACGGGATCCTCGCCGGGATGGGCTGGACCTCCGAGCCGCCCGAGGGTCGGGGGCAGACCCGCGACCGCTGGGAGTCGTGGCAGGCGCTGATCGACCAGGCGCGCACCTTCTCCGCGGCCGGCGGCGACCTGGCCGGGCTCGTCGCGGAGCTCGACCGCCGCGCGGCCGAGCAGCACGCACCGGTCCCGTCGGGAGTGACCCTGGCGACCTTCCACGCCGCCAAGGGCCTGGAGTGGGACTCGGTGTTCCTGGTCGGCCTCCAGGACGGCACGATGCCGTTCATCCTCCGTGGCGAGGAGCCGACCCCGGCCGAGATCGAGGAGGAGCGGCGGCTGCTCTACGTCGGCCTCACCCGGGCGCGGGTGGACCTGACCCTGTCCTGGGCGCTGGCACGCCAGCCGGGCCAGGCCGCGCGGCGCAGGCCGTCGCGGTTCCTCGACCCGCTGCGACCGACTCGGTCCTCCACAGCGCCTTCCCGGCGCCCCGGCTCCGGGAAGGCGCGGATGTGCAAGGCCTGCGGCGGGCCGCTCGGCTCGGCGGCGGAGAAGCGGATGGGCCGCCATGAGGGCTGCGACGCGCCTTACGACGAGGAGCTCTACGGCCGGCTGAAGCAGTGGCGCAAGGAGACAGCCGAGGCGATCCGCAAGCCGGCGTTCGTGGTCTTCACCGACGCGACCCTGGAGCAGATCGCCGAGCAGAAGCCGGGCACCCTCCAGGATCTGCAGCGCATCGCCGGCATCGGCCGCAGCAAGGTGGAGACGTACGGCGTGGAAGTCCTTCAGGTGATCTCCGCGGAGGCCTAAAAGTCCTTCACGGAAATTCGTCGAAATCAACGGGTTTAATCGTTTGCCGCCGACCTGTCCGGCCGGTTACTGTTCTTTCATCAAGTAAAGCCGCGCGCCGTTGAGGCGCGCCCGACAGCCCCGAAGGAGGTGGCCCCAGATGAAGATCACAGTTAACACCAATGGGATCCAGACGCCGATCAATGGCATCGCCATGTCCGCGTGCGGCCACCCGGAGCTGTCCAGCCCGACCTGGGCCACCCCGGCTGCTGGTGCCTTTACGGGCGCCGGTTACGGCATGCGCATCGAGGGACTCGTGTCCCCGCAGGCGGATGCCATCAAGGTCAAGTCCCACGGGATTCGAGCCTGGAGCTGTCCGACTACGTAGAACCACGTAGTCACAGCAGCCTCCAGGCCGCGGAACCCGAAACCCGGGATCCGCGGCCTTTCTGTTTCTCAAAACCCGCGATCAGTCACAAAGGAGGTGTACATATGACCAGCATTCTCGAGCCCGAGGTCACTCTCGGCGTTCTCCACGACCGCGCCAACCGCTACGACGAGGACCAGCTGCCCTGCCGGGTCAACAACCCGGAGCTGTGGTTTGCCGAGTCTCCCGCCGACGTCGAGTTCGCCAAGACGCTCTGCGCGACCTGCCCCGTGCAGCCGCTCTGCCTCGCCAGCGCCCTCGACCGGCGTGAGCCCTGGGGCGTCTGGGGCGGCCAGCTGCTCCTGCAGGGGAAGGTGATCCCCCGCAAGCGGCCCCGTGGCCGGCCCCGCAAGGACGCCGCCTGAGCAACCGAACACCATCGACACCAGCAGCCGTTCAACGACGAAAGGCAACAGCCATGAACACGATCGTGATGACCATGGGCGCCGGAGCCCGCTGACCAGCAGGTCGGCTTTCGCAGAAGGACAACAAACAGACATGAACACCAACCGAGTACGGAGCACTCAGATGAACTTGCTTTACGAAGACCTGGCGCGCGCGCAAATGTCCGCGCGCCTGGGAGAGGCGCGTGAACTGCGGCGGGGCCATGCCCTCGTCAAGGCCGCTCGCCTGGGCCGCAAGGCCGAGCGAGCCGCCGTCCAGGCGAAGCTGGCTCTTGCCCGCGCGCTCTAAGAGGTCTCGCGGGCAGGGCAGCCTGCTGCGCACCGCCTGCGCGACCTCTGGGTCCCCGATGGGACCCCAGACCTCACCCCTCTGATCGCGGGTGTGGAAGATGACCGGCCGGTCCGAGAAACCCTCGGACCGGCCGGTCCCATGTTTTGCCGTGACCCGATCAGAGGTCGGTGGCGATGATCCTCTCGATGTTCCGCTCCGCGAGGGCGGTGATCGTGACGAACGGGTTGACGCTCGTGTTGCCAGGAATGAGCGAGCCGTCGATGACGTAGAGGCCGTCGTAACCGTGCAGCCGACCGTAGTCGTCGGTCGCCTTGTTCAGGACGGCGCCGCCCAACGGGTGGTAGGTCAGGTGGTCACCCCAGATCTTGTTCGTGCCGAAGAGATCGGTTCGGTAGATCGTTCCTTCCGTCTTGTTGATCTTGTCGAAGATGGTCTTCGCCATCGTGATCGAGTCCTGCTTCCACGCGGTCTGCCACGACAGGTCGACCTTGCCCGTGGCCGAGTTGTAGCTGAACGCCGCCCGGCGCTGGGTCTTGGTGATCGCGAGATAGAAGGACGCGAACGTCTCGAGACCGGCAGGCAGTGGCGCGACCTCGGCGAAGGCGCCGCCGGCGTCCCAGTTGTCGATGCCGGAGCACGGGATCGTCGACTGCACGTCACCGGTCGGGTCCCACATGTGATTCGCCCGACCGACCATCACGTTGCCGTTGTCGCCCCATCCCTGGCCGACATCGCCGTTCAGTGCGGGCAGCGAGCCGGTCGCCTTCATCTTCACCAACAGCTTGCTCGTGCCGACGCTGCCGGCCGCGAAGAACACCTTGCCCGCGTTGACCGTCTTCGTCGCCACGACGTCGCCGGCGGTGTTGATCTGTTCCAGCACGACGTCGTACCCACCGGCTGCCGCGGGCCGGACCGAGGTGGCCCGGTGCAGAGAGGAGATGGTGACCTTCCCGGTGGCGGCCGCCTGAGCGAGGTACGTCTTGGGCAGCGTCCTCTTGCCGTGGTTGTTTCCGTAGATGACCTCCTGGGCCAGCGCCGACTTCGGGACGCTGCCGTTGTCCTCGGCCATCATGTAGTTCCAGTCGTACACGTCCGGGACGAACGTCCACGCGAAGCCTGAGCGCTGAGCGTGCTTCCGGCCGACACGTGAGTACTGGTAGTAGGAGGTCCGTTCGAACCAGTCGGGGTCGACGGATCCGACGCCGAGGGCGGCATTGGCCCGCGGGTAGTAGGTGGAATACATCTCCGCGGCATCCACCGAGGGGAGGACGGCTCCGAAGTTCTCCCGCTTCGGGGTGACGGCCATGCCTCCGTTGACGAGCGAGCCGCCACCGACGCCGCGTCCCTGGTAGACGGAGATGCCGGCGAAGTCCTCGGCGTCCAGGATGCCGGCATGCTTGGTGATGTTCTTGTCGATGGGGAACCCGAGGAAGTTGCTGAGCGGCTGCTTGGTTCGGGTGCGCATCCAGAAGGCGCGGTGATCCGGGCTGGTGATCTTCGGATGGATCTTGCCGTCGCTCCCTGGTGCGACTGTGGCCCAGTCCTGCCCCATCTCGACCATGTGGACGTTGATGCCGGCCTGGGCCAGCCGCAGGGCCGCGACCGAGCCGCCGTAGCCGGTGCCGATGACCAGAACCGGGACCTGTGCGCCGTTGCCGATCGACGACGCCGCAGCTGATGCCCATGTCGGGCTGGCTCCGAATGCTCCTCCCAGCATTCCGACACCAGCCAGTGAGCCCGCGCCGAGCACGAACCCTCGGCGTGACAGGCCCCGCGACCTGTCCTCTCGTGGTGTGTTGCTCAAGATGACCTCCCTTTTCATCACTGATCTTCATCACTGATTGCTAGAACATGTTCTAGTATGCCGGTGGGGGTGTCACAGATTCGCAACATTCACGCAATCCGGCAACGCAATCCAACAGGGCAACCGGCAAGGGAGATCGCATGGTCAGCGCATGCGTTTGGGGCACGGGAAACATCGGTCGACTCGCCATCCGCGCGGTCGACGCACATCCACGACTCGAGCTGACGAGCGTTCTCGTCCACGACCCCGAGAAGGTCGGCCGGGACGCGGGCGACCTCGCAGGGCTCGGCCGTGACCTCGGCGTCGCCGCCACCGACGACATCGAGTCGGTGCTCGCGACACGTCCGCAGGCGGTGGTGTACGCCGCATCGGGCGACATCCGGCCCGACGATGCACTCGCCGACATCGTGCGAGCGCTCGGGACCGGGGCCGTGGTGGTCACGCCCGCCCTCTACGCGCTCTACGACCAGCGCAACGCTCCGCCGGAGATGCGTGAGCCGGTGCTGGCCGCGATCGCCGGGGGCGGCGGGTCGCTCTTCGTCTCCGGTGTCGACCCCGGGTGGGGCAACGACGTACTGCCGCTGCTGGTCAGCGGCCTGGGCAGCACCGTGGACGTCGTCCGCTGCCAGGAGATCTTCGACTACTCCACCTACGACCAGCCCGACTCCGTACGCTATCTCGTCGGGATGGGCCAGCCGATGGACTACGACGCTCCGATGCTCGCGGAGACCGTCCCGACGATGGTGTGGGGCGGCCAGGTCAGGCTGCTGGCCCGTGGCCTCGAGGTCGAGCTCGACGAGATCCGGGAGACCGTCGAGCGGCTGCCGCTGGACGAGACGGTGACCACCGCGTCGATGGGCGACTTCGAGAAGGGCACCCAGGGTGCGGTGCGATTCGAGGTCCAGGGGATCGTCGCCGGGGAGCCGCTCATCGTCGTCGAGCACGTCACCCGCATCCATCCCTCATGCGCCCCGCACTGGCCGACGCCACCCGACGGCGACGGCGCCCACCGGGTGATCATCGAGGGTGATCCGCGCATCGAGGTGACGGTCGAGGCGACCGACAAGGCCGGCAACCGGGCGGCGGGCGGCAATGCCACCGCGGTCGGACGGCTCGTCGGCGCGATCGAGTGGCTCATCGACGCGGGCCCCGGCCTCTACGACGCGCTCGACGTACCCCTGCGTCCGGCGACCGGCAAGCTCGGCGCGGCCAAGGCCGCCCAGGAAGGTGTGACCGCATGATCGTCGACGTTCCCGATGGGCGGGATCCGATCGAGTACGTCTGGGGCGAGATGGTCCCCGGTATCGGTCCTGCCGCCGCCGGCCTCTCGCTCGCGGTCTACGAGCACACCACGCTCGGGCTCCGCGAGTTCGAGGCCGCCCGGTTGCGGATCGCGCAGATCAACGGCTGCGTCTTCTGCCTCGACTGGCGCACCGAGCGAGACGGCGAGATGGTCGAGGAGTCGTTCGCCGAGGCGGTCGAGCAGTGGCGTACGACCGACGCCTTCGACGACCGCACCCGGCTCGCCGCCGAGTTCGCCGAGCGCTACGCGATCGACCACCACGGCATCGACCAGGACTTCTGGGACCGGATGTCGGCCCACTACACCGATGCCGAGATCGTCGAGCTGAGCATGTGCCTCGGATCGTGGCTGGCTTTCGGCCGTCTCAACCACGTTCTGGGCCTCGACACCGCCTGTGTCCTGCCTTCCCGGAGGTAACACGGCGCTGACATTCAGGTGATGCAGAATTTCGGTGTTGCGCCCTCTGAAGCGCAGGATTTCGACCTATCGTTGAGCCATGAAGACCTGCGATTTCTGCGGATGCTACGAGGCCGACCCCAACCGCCTCCTCGCGTGGACCACCGCGGTTGAGCGTGGGCGTGCGAAGTCGTTCTGCGAGGCCTGCTCGCGACGTCACGTGCGCTCCATGGAAGCCAAGCTCGACTCCGACTGGTGGGCCTGAGCTCACATCCTCTGCGGCGCCTCGATGCCGAGGAGCCGGAGTCCCCCTGACAGCACTCGCCGGGTCGCCTCGCACAATGCGAGCCGGGTCTGCCTGACCTCACCCTCCGCCCTGAGCACCGGACAGTTCTCGTAGAACGCCGTCAGGGCGGTCGCCACGCCGTAGAGGTACGTGGTGAGGTGATGCGGCTCCAAGGTGTCGGCGACCTTGGCAACCACCGCGGCGAAGCCGGTCAGCTCCAGCGCCAGCCGCTGCTCGGCGGGGTGGGACAGGGTGCCGATGACGTACGACTGCTGCGGATCCTGCGCGAGGATGCTGCACGCCCGGGCGTGGGCGTACTGCAGGTAAGGGCCGGTCTCGCCGGTAATGGCCGACATCCGGGCGAGGTCGAAGACGTAGTCGCGGGCGAGGTTGTTGGAGAGGTCGGCGTACTTCACCGCGGCGTTGGCTACGGCGCGTACGACATCTCGACAAGCTCGATACATCGCCTCGGGGCCGGCGTAGCTGGCCGCGGCGGCCTCCTCGGCGGCGTCCAGCAGGGCGGTCAGCGAGACCGTCTCGCCCGAGCGGGTCTTGAACGGCCGGCCGTCGGGGCCGAGCACGGTGCCGAAGCCGATGTGCTGGACCTCCACCGAGTCGGGCAGCCAGCCGGCGGCGCGGGCGACGGCGAAGACCATCTCGAAGTGCTGGCTCTGCCGGTGGTCGACGATGTAGACGACCCGGTCCACGGCCAGGTCGTCGACGCGGTGCCGGATCGTGGCGAGGTCGGTGGCGGCGTACCCGAATCCACCGTCGGCCTTCCGCACGATCAGCGGCAGCGGGGCGCCGTCACGGCCGGTGAATCCGTCGGGATAGACGACCTGGGCACCGGCCGACTCGGTCAGCAGACCCGATTCCCGAAGGTCTTCGACGAGGCCCGGAAGCTGCGGGTTGTAGCGGCTCTCGCCGTCGAAGTCGTCATCGGTCAGGAGTACGCCGAGCCGGCTGTAGGTGGCCTCGAACTCGGCCATCGAGGCGTCGACGAGCGCCTGCCAGAGCGCGAGGGTGGTCGGCTCGCCGGACTGGAGCGCGACCACCCGCCCCCGGGCGGCGCCGGCGAAACCCTGATCGTCGTCGAAGCGCGCCTTGGCCCGCTGGTAGAGCGCGAGCAGCTCGGTCATGTCCAGGTCGGCGACGGTCGCCGGGTCGTTGAGACCCTCGCCGAGCAGCTCCTCGACCAGCATGCCGAACTGAGTGCCCCAGTCGCCGAGGTGGTTCTGCCGTACGACGTCGTGGCCGGCGTAGGCCAGCACCCTGGCCAGGGAGTCGCCGATGACCGTGGAGCGCAGGTGGCCGACGTGCATCGGCTTGGCGACGTTGGGGGAGGAGTAGTCGACGACGACCCGCTGCGGGCTCTCCGGGACGGGTACGCCGAGGTGTGGGTCGGTCAGCAGGTCACTGACGACCGCGCCGAGGACGGCGGGGGACCAGGTGAGGTTGAGGAACCCGGCGCCGGCCAGCTCGAGGGTGCCGAGGCGATGTATCGAGCTTGTCGAGATGCGATGTATCGAGCTTGTCGAGATGTCGCCCACGTCGACGGCGTCGATGAGGCGGGCGCCGATCTCGCGCGGCGGCAGGCCGAGCGGACCGGCCAGCCGCAGCGGCAGGTTGGACTGGAGGTGGCCGAACTCGGGCCGGGTGGCCGGCCGCAGCTCGGGATCGATACCGGCGTAGGCGTCGCCGAAGCAGGCGACGACCGCGTCCTGCAGGTATGCCGACAGGGCAAGGGTGTGCTCGTGCACGAGAGTGGTCCTAGGAGGTGAAGAGGGCAGGCTGACGCGAGGGCGGGGTCAGAGACCCATGCCTCGTCGTCGCAGCGCGCTCTTCGTGACCATGTCCGCAAGGGTGCCGGAGGCGTCGACGCAGGTCAAGCCGGTTCGCCCGCCGCCGTGCCGGCCGAGGCGATCAGGTCCCAGGCACATCCGCAGTAGGGATGCCGCAGCCAGGGCCGGACGGTGGGTGCGTCGTCACGGGTGAGGACCACCGACGCCGACCAGGAGGCCGGGGTGCGCCCGGCGAGGTAGGTGCGGGCGTCGCGTACTGCCCAGGAGAGTGCGAGGGACTGCAGCAGTGCGTCGCTCGGCACCTCGTTGCCGACGAGCTGGCTCACGACCACGGCCCTCCGCTCGTCCTCCTCGGCGAGCGTCGCGTCGACGCAGCGTAGACATGCGGTGACGCCGGGTACGACCAACGGGCCCACCGTCCAGGTGTCGGGTCCGCTCTCGACGACGAGGTGTGCCCGGCCCTCGCGCACCAGCTCGTCTGCTCGTTCGCGGTCGAGCGGTCCTTCGGAGAGGAGCACGACTATATCGCTCGGCTCCGCCGAGGCCGGTCCGATCAGCGCGCGAGCCGCCGAGAGCAGCGCGGGAGGACCGTGGAAGCCCATCCGTGGTGGCGGCTCGGCGCCGTCCGCGTCCATGAGCAGGCCGGCGTTGCTCAGCTGCTGCATCGCGTGCCGCCCGGGCAGGTGGTCGGGCTCGACCGCCCGGCCGGCGGCGAGGTCGGTCAGCAGGCGGCGTACCTCCATGCCGTCCTGCACGATCGCCCGCCGTGGCGGGTCGATGCCGATCTGGAGTCGGGTCTCATCACGTCGTACGGCCACATACCCCGGCCGAATCCGGTAGCGCGTGCTCATGCCGGGGAGTCTCACACCACGCTGGAATTCCTGCACCGACAATCCACAACGCCTGTGGATAACCTGCCGAGACGTCACCTGCGTCGGCCGAGTTGGCACTCGGGTGACGCTTCGGCCGACGGGGCTGACGCTTCGGCAAAACGTGGCAGCGGCGCCGCCGGACATGCCGGGGACGCCGCCGCGTGGGCTCAGGATGAGCTCAGTGATCAGGCCTTGCCCAAGATGCGGTTGAGGTTCGTGCTGCAGACGGGGCAGACGGCCTTGGCCATCTTGGTGCCCTTGTCGTTCACCCGGATCTCACCGGTCGCCTCGCGCTTCTCCTTGCACTTCACGCAGTAGAACTCGCCGCTCCAGGTCTCCGCCATGACGGCCTCCTTGCCTATATGTAACTGGTCGTCGCGACGGGGTTGTCAGGGAAGCCCGTCGGAAGCTCGTCATGACGAGCCAACTCGACCCTACGACACGCGGCGCTTCCTGCGGCAACAAGGGCTATCAAGCGAGTGTCGGCGTGTTGGCGTCATACCGGGGAATTCGGGGCTTTCGAGGACGCATCGAAGGTCCGTCGAAGGCGCTCGCCGAGGTCGCGGAGGCCACCCAAAACTGGAGGGACCCCCGGTGCCTGGATCGTCCTTCGCCTTCCCCTTGCGAAGGCCGTCCGGCGGCGCCGGGGGTCCCACTGACAACGAACTTAAAGAGGATGTGGGAGCGCGTCAACGTGCCACTCCGCGTTGCTTGTGGACAAGATGTGGACAACCCCGCTTTGCTTGGGGACAGCCGGTGGAAGACACGCGCTTTCCTGTGAGTAACCAAGTGACCGGAAGGAGAATATTCGGTTGAATCAGGACCTTGACCTGGGAAAAGCATTCTCCACCGGTTATGAAGGCAAAAATAGTTGGAGGAAGATTTGGTAGGCGAGCCGTTGTCCCCCGTCGCAGCCCTGCGTCGGATCGCATTCCTGCTCGAGCGCGGGCGCGAGGACACCTACAAGGTGAAGGCGTTCCGAGCCGCGGCGGCAGCGATCCTGCCCCTCTCCGAGGAGGACGTACGCCGCCGGGCGGCCGAGGGCACGCTGACCGAGCTGAGCGGGGTCGGGGCGAGCACGGCCAAGGTCATCACCGAGGCCGCGCGCGGCGAGGTTCCGCAGCGCCTGCAGGACACCGAGCGCGCCCACGGCGGTTCGCTGACCGCCGCTGGAGCGGGGGAGAAGCTGCGGAGCAGGCTCCGGGGCGACCTGCACAGCCACTCCGACTGGTCCGACGGCGGGTCGCCGATCGAGGAGATGGCCTTCACCGCGATCGAGCTGGGCCACGAGTACCTCGTGCTCACCGACCACAGTCCGCGGCTGACGATCGCCAACGGTCTCAGCGCGGCCCGCCTGGAGCGCCAGCTCGGTGTCGTCGACGCGGTCAACGACCACCTCGCCGGTCACGGGTTCACCCTACTGAAGGGGATCGAGGTCGACATCCTCGACGACGGCAGCCTCGACCAGACCGACGAGATGCTCGCCAAGCTCCAGCTGCGGGTCGCCAGCGTCCACTCCAAGCTCAAGATGGAGAAGGAACAGATGACGAAGCGGATGGTCGCGGCGGTCTCCACGACCCGGATGAACGTGCTCGGTCACTGCACCGGCCGGCTGGTCACCGGCAACCGCGGCACTCGGCCCGGCAGCCAGTTCGACGCCCGCAAGGTCTTCGAGGCGTGTGCCGAGCACGGGGTCGCGGTCGAGATCAACTCCCGGCCCGAGCGGAGAGACCCGCCGACCAAGCTCCTCGAGCTCGCTCGCGACGCCGGTTGCCTCTTCTCGATCGACTCCGACGCACACGCTCCGGGGCAGCTCGACTTCCTCGTCCTGGGGTGCGAACGAGCCGAAATGGCGGGTATCGAAGAGGAACGGATCATCAACACCTGGCCGCGGGATCGCCTGCTGGCCTGGGCGAACAGGTAGTTTCTTGACCTATGGACGGCCCGGAGATCGAGGTGCGACGCAGCAAGCGGCGTCGGCGTACGGTCTCCGCCTACCGTGACGGCGACCGCATCATCGTGATGATCCCGGCCGCGATGTCTCAGCGCGAGGAAGCCGAGTGGGTCCAGCAGATGGTCGCCCGCCTGGAGAAGGCCGAACGGCGTCGCAAGCCCAGCGACGACGATCTGATGCGGCGATCGGCCGCACTGAGCGACCAATACTTCGGCGGCCTGGCCAAGCCCGACTCTGTGCGCTGGGTCGACAACCAGAACAGCCGCTGGGGGTCGTGCACCCCCGGCGACCGCTCGATCCGCCTCAGCGACCGGCTCCGGGGCATGCCGAACTGGGTCGTCGACTATGTGCTCGTCCATGAGCTCGCCCACCTCTTCGAGGCCAAGCACAACGAGGCCTTCTGGGCATGGGTCGACCGCTATCCCCAGGCCGAGCGTGCCAAGGGCTACCTGGCCGGCTGGTCCGCCGCAGCCAAGCTCCCCGCCCCTCCGGGCGAGGACGATGACGTCGAAGAGATCGACTAGAGGCGAGCCTGGGCGAGCTTGATGAGCTCGAGCAGGTTGTCCTCGGGCTCGGGGATCCCGTCGACCGGCCACCAACGTACGTCCAGAGACTCATCGCTCACCGCCGGAACCGCACCGGCGGGAGCGACGGCCATGAAACGTACGTCGAGGTGGTGGACGTCACCGGACGGAGCGCAGAAGGGGACCGGGTGCTCGGAGAGCTGCACCATCCCGGGCAGCGGCACCAGGTCCGGCACGCCGGACTCCTCGCGCAGCTCGCGCGCGGCGGCCGCCCACAGGGTCGGGTCGTCCTGCTCGAGATGACCACCGAACTGGAACCAGCGTCGCGCCTTGCGGTGGTGCGTCAGCAGCACCGAGGAACCGTCGTCGGAGAGCACCACGCACGAGGCCGTCAAGTGGTCGGGGACGGACGACTTGAAGACCCCGGTGGGCTCGGCCTCGAGATGGGAGACATAGCGCTGCCGCAGGATCTCCTGCGGAGCCGACGGCGCCTCCCACGCCCGCAGGGTCGCGAGCGCGTCAGCGTGCAGACTCACTCCTTGCCCGAGCCGTCCGCGCCGTCGGTGTCGTCGGTGTCGTCTCCGCCGAGCAGCTTCTTGAGCTCGGCGTCGAAGTCGATCGAGTCGACATCGGGCGCCTCGGCGCCCTCACGGAAGCCGAGCGGGTCGTCGAGGTCGGCCGAGGTGGGCAGCAGCGCCGGGGACATCCAGACGCCGTCGCGCGCCTCGATGCCCTGACGGGTGCGCAGCGAGCCCCACAGGGCAGCCGCGTCCCGCAGTCGCCGCGGCCGGAGGTCGAGACCGACCAGGGTCGCGAAGGTCTGCTCGGCCGGACCGCCGGCAGCCCGGCGGCGGCGTACGGCCTCCTGCAGCTGCGCCGCGACCGGCATCCTCTCGGCGGTGGCCAGGGCGACGACCTCGTCGACCCAGCCCTCCACGAGCGCCAGCACGATCTCGAGCCGCTCCAGCGCCGCCTTCTGCGCGGGCGAGTCGGGCACCTCGAACATGCCTTCCTCGAACATGTTCTGAAGCTGCGAGGGGTCCTGCATGGCGGAGAGGTCCAGGCCGCGCATCTGCTCCTCGATGCGCTGCTGCATGGCCTCCATGTTGAGCTCGACACCGCGCGCGTAGTCGGTCACGGCCGAGACCACGTGGTCACGCAGCCACGGCACGCCGGCGAAGAGTCGCTGGTGGGCGGCCTCGCGCAGGGCCAGGAAGAGCAGCACGTCGTCGGTGCTGACGCCCAGGCCCTCGGCGAAGGGCTCGACGTTGACCGGCAGCAGCGCGGCCTGGCCGGGCTCGGTCAACGGGATGCCGATGTCGGAGACGGAGATGACCTCGCCGGCGAGGTGACCGAGGCCGGTGCCGGCCTGGTTCGCGTACAACGCGCCCATCGCCTTGCCGACGAACCCGATCATCGGGCCCATCTGGGCCTTCATGTCCTCGGGGAGCTGGCCGCTCATGGCGGCGGCGGTCGAGGCCGCGACCGGCTCGATCAGTGGCTTCCACGCGTCCAGCGTGTTGACCAGCCATTCGGCCTTCGACCAGGCGGTGGCGGACTTCACGCCGGAGGGGAACGACGTGGTCTCCTCCAGCCAGTGGTCGGCCAGCTGGATCGCGTCGGCGACCGCGTCCTTCTGCTTCTGCGAAGGCGTCGGGTCGGGCGAGGCCGCGGCGACCTTGCGGGCGAGGTCCATCGCGACGTCCCAGTTCAGCGGGCCGTCATAGGGCTGTAGCAGCGACTGGATCTGACCGAAGATCTGGCTCAGGTCAGGCATGCCGCCGGGGCCTCCGCCGACGCCGCCGATGGGAAAACCACCGAAGAACGCTTCAAAGGGCGTGCCCTTGAAGGGGTTCTCCGGCTCCTCCGGCTCGTCGGGGCCACCTGGGGTCTGACTCATGTGTCCAGCCTACGCGGTTACGGAAGCCCGCTGTCAGCAAGCACTACGCTGTTCCCATGGCTGAACCGAAGAATGGCGCCGTCAAGCTTCTCGACATCCGGGAGACCCCTCTCGATGTCAGCGAGGTGCTGGCCGCACTCGACGACGACGCTTCCGGCGGGGTGACGCTCTTCGTCGGCCGCGTACGTGACCACGACGGGGGCAAGGGCGTGACCGGCCTCGACTACCAGGCCCATCCGAGTGCCTTCGCCCGCCTCGCGGAAGTCGCCGAGAAGGTGGCCGCCGACCACGGCGTCGCGGGTGTCGCCGCCGTCCATCGCACCGGTCACCTCGACATCGGCGACATCGCCGTCATCGTGGCCACCGCCTCCGGCCACCGTGGCGAGGCCTTCGCCGCCTCCCGCGACCTCATCGACACCCTCAAGGCCGAGGTGCCGATCTGGAAGCACCAGGTCTTCACCGACGGCACCGACGAGTGGGTCGGCGCGCCCTGATGCGCGCCGTTGTGTCCACCAAATAGGCTGCGTACGTGGACATCCTGCTCTGGCTCGTACCGTCTGCGGTCATCACCGTGCTGGCGATGGCCTGGGTCGCGTTCCTCGGACGCGAGGGGCGCGAGCAGGACCGCGAAGAGGTCGTACGCCGCCTCGGGATCGCGCTGGAGAACACGAAGACCCGCGAGCGCTCGAGAAAGTACGCAGCGCCTCAGCCGCCGCTCGACAGGTCGACCGGAGTCGCGGTCCGTGTCAACCGCGATGCCTCTTAGGCGGGCCCTGAGGGTGCAGTTGGTCCCGAATGAGAAGGTGACGCTATGACACAGCGCACCCTGGCCGGCCTTGTCGCCCTGCCGCTCGTGGTTGCCCTGATCGTGATCGCCTGGGTCGTTCCGCTGCCTTTCACGATCTACAGCCCCGGGCCGACGGTGAACGTCCTGGGCGAGTTCGACGGCAAGGACATCGTCCAGGTCGAGGGCCACAAGAGCTACCGCGACAAGGGGCAGCTGCGGATGACCACGGTCTCCGAGACCACCCGCGAGGCGAGACTCGGGCTCTGGACCCTGCTCGGCGCCTGGATGAGCGACACCGAGGCGGTCTACCCGCGTGAGGTCGCCTACCCCGACCAGGGCACCGTCGAGGACGACCGTGAGGCCGGGCAGGTGCAGATGGCCAGCGCCCAGGACGCGGCGATCGCCGCGGCGTTCACCAAGCTCGGTGAGGACGTCGACGAGGTCTCGGTCGCCGAGGTGACCAAGGACGCGCCGGCCGCAGGCAAGCTGAAGGCCGACGACGTGGTCACCAAGGTCGGCGACAAGGCGGTCGACACCCCCGAGGAGGTCGTCGCCGAGGTGCAGAAGGTCGAGCCCGGTGACACGGTCGAGCTGACCATCGAGCGCAACGGCAAGCCGCTCACCGAGACCATCAAGACCGGCGAGAAGGACGGCAAGGCCTTCATCGGCGTCTCGCTGGGAGCGACCTACGAGTTCCCCTACGACGTCAAGATCACCCTCGACCCGGCCATCGGCGGACCGAGCGCCGGGCTGATGATGGCGCTCTCGGTCTACGACACCCTCACCGAGGGGCCGCTGACCGGCGAGAAGAAGATCGCCGGCACCGGCACCATCGACGGTGACGGCAACGTCGGCCCGATCGGCGGGATCCAGCAGAAGATCCCGGGCGCGGCCTCGGACGGAGCCGAGCTCTTCCTGGTGCCCGCCGGCAACTGCCAAGACGTCGAGGGGGCTGAGAACGGTGACATGCGCCTGACCCGTGTGGAGACTCTCGACGACGCCGTCAAGGCGATCGAAACCTGGACCGAGGACCCGAATGCCAAGCTGCCGACCTGTGGGAGCACGAAGTGAACGACACCCCTGAGCCCACGCCTGAGCCCACACCCGAGCTCAGCCGCGGTCTCGACCTGGAGACCGACCCCGCCCTGGCCGCGGCGGTCCTCGAGATCGAGGCCCACGTCGCCGGCGAGGGCTGGGACGGGCCGGCGAGGCTCTTCGCGCTCGTCGACACCGCCGCGCTGGTCGAGGCCGAGCCGGCGCTCGCCGCGATGATGGGCCTGGACGCTCCCGATCAGGACGGGTCGATGACCCCGATCGAGCAGGACCAGGTGCCGGTGACGACCCAGCTGGAGGAGGTCCTCCAGACGACCGCCTGGCCCGCAGGGGTCACCGGCTGCGCGGCGGTCGTCGAGCGCCTGGTGCTGCCGCCCGACGCCGACGGCAAGATCCCCGATGACGCCGAGGCGGCCGCGGAGTTCGCCAAGGCGCACCCCGACCGGCAAGAGGTACGCATCGTGGCCGGCGCGACACGTGCTGGTGCTACGTACTGTGCTCTGCGGTTGAAGGCGCACGACGACGACCAGTCGGTCATCGGCGGCGTCGACCTGGTGCCCGAGCTGCTCGAGCTGTTGCGTGTCACTCTTGAAGAGACCCCCGAGGACGAAGCATGAGCCTGTTTGACGACGACGACCCGGCGCAGGCGCCGGCGCGCACCCAGAGCACCGGCCGCAACCGATGGCTGGCGATCTCGGCCGTCTCGGTCATCGTGCTCTTCTTCGGCATCAGCGCCTTCGCGGCGATCTACACCGACGCGCTGTGGTACGACGCGATCGACTTCAGCAGCGTCTTCGGCACCGTGTTCTGGACGCGTGCGGCACTCTTCGTCATCTTCTTCGTGCTGATGGCGATCATGATCGGGCTGCCCGCGGCGCTCGCCTACCGCACCCGTCCCTACTTCCACCCGGCCGACGACATCGGTGGCCTGGACCGCTACCGCGACGCGATCGCCCCGATCCGCACCTGGCTCCTGGTCGGCGTCGCTGGTGTATCGGGGATCTTCGCCGGCTTCTCCGGCGCCGGCCAGTGGCGTACGTATCTGATGTGGCGCCACGGGCGCGACTTCGACAAGACCGACGAGTTCTTCGGCAAGGACATCGGCTTCTACGTCTTCGACCTGCCGTGGTGGCACTACCTGGTCAACTTCGCGCTGACCGGGCTGATCCTCGGCACCATCGGCGCGATGATCGTGCACTACGTCTACGGCGGGATCCGGCTCACCGCGCAGCGCGATCGGTTCACGCGCTCCGCGCAGATCCAGCTCAGCGCCATGCTCGGGCTGATCCTGCTGGTCAAGGGGCTCGACTACTGGGTCGACCGCTACGACCTGGTCAACGGCTCCGGGCCCCGCCTGGACGGGATGACCTACACCGACGAGCACGCGGTGCTCCCGGCCAACCAGATCCTGCTCGGGATCGCGGTGATCTGCGGCGTGCTGTTCATCCTCAACATGTGGCGGCGCAGCTGGCAGCTGCCCTCGATCGCGATCTCGCTGTTCGCGATCTCGGTGCTGCTGATCGGGATGATCTGGCCCGCGGTCGTGCAGGGCTTCCAGGTCCGGCCGAGCGAGCAGGACAAGGAGAAGCCCTACCTGGCGGCCAACATCAAGGCCACCCAGGACGCCTACGGCATCGCCAAGGACGACCTCGAGGTGACCGAGTACACCTCGCAGGCCGAGGCCGACGGCGCCTCGCCCGAGCAGCTCGACGAGACCGCCTCCTCGCTGCCGATCGTCGACCCCGCGGTGGTCCACCGCGAGTTCGAGCAGGTCCAGCAGGGTCGCTCCTACTACTCCGTGCACGAGCCGCTGGACATCTCCACCTACGAGGTCGGCGGCAAGGAGCGGGCGGTCGTGCTCGGCGTACGCGAGCTCAACCAGGCCGGCATCTCCGACTCCGACCGCACGTGGACCAACCTGCACACGGTCTACACCCACTCCAACGGAGTGATCGCCTCCTACGCCAACATGCGCGGCGCCGACGACAAGACCGAGTCGAACCAGATGCAGTGGGCCGAGGGCGACCGCACCGGCCAGCACGACCTGACCTCGGGCCAGGGCAAGTTCCAGGACAAGGTCTACTTCGGCGAGGACTCGCCGGAGTACTCGATCGTCGGAAAGGCCGGCAAGGGCAACCCGGTCGAGCTCGACTACAACTCCGAGGACGGCGAGACCAGGACGACGTACGAGGGTGCCGGTGGTGTCCCGATCGGCTCCAACTTCCGGCAGCTGATGTACGCCATCCAGTTCGGCTCCACGAACTTCCTGCTCTCCTCGCGCGTGAACGAGAACTCCGAGATCCTCTACGACCGCTCCCCGAAGGAGCGGGTGCAGAAGGTGGCGCCGTGGCTGACCCTCGACGACGACGTCTACCCGGTCGTCGTCGGCGGGCGGATCCAGTGGGTGGTCGACGGATACACGACCACCGACCGCTACCCGCAGGCCGCGCGTGACTCGTTCGCCTCGATGACCGACGACGCCACCCAGACCTCGACCGGGGTGCAGACGCTGCCGACCGACGAGATCAACTACATGCGCAACGCGGTGAAGGCGACCGTGGATGCGTACGACGGCACGGTCACCCTCTACGAGTGGGACGAGGCGGACCCGATCCTGCAGACGTGGGAGGCGGCCTTCCCCGGCACCGTGATGCCGAAGTCGTCGGTCCCGAAGGAGCTGATGGAGCACCTTCGCTACCCCGAGGACCTCTACAAGGTGCAGCGCTACCAGCTGGCGCGCTACCACGTCTCCGACCCGGACGTCTTCTTCTCCGGTAACGAGCGCTGGGCCGTACCCGAGGACCCGAACGACGACAACCACCAGCAGACGCCCTACCGGATGTTCCTCTCCGACGGCTCGGAGGCCGCTCGGTGGTCGCTGACATCGGCCTTCGTGCCCTACAACCGTCCCAACCTGGCGGCGATGATGTCGGTGGACTCGGATGCCACCTCGGAGAACTACGGGAAGATCCGGATCACCACAGGCTTCCCCGACGACACCCAGGGTCCGGGAATGGTCTCCAACGAGTTCCGTACGGACAAGGCGATCGCCGACGAGGTCGCCTCGTTCAACCGCTCCGGCTCGGCACCGGTGTGGGGCCAGGTCATCACCTATCCGACGGCGAAGAACGGCATCCTGTACGTCGAGCCGATCTACGCCCGCCGGGCGACCGCCTCGACCTCGGGCTATGCCCAGCTGGCCTTCGTGCTGGTCTCCTACGACGGACGGGTCGGCTACGGTTCGACGCTGAGCGAGGCCCTCGAGGTCGCGCTGACCGGCGCCGCGCCGACGCCTCCGACGGCCTCCGATCCCGACGAGGAACCGGCCGAGACCAACCCACCTCCCTCCGGTGACTCACCGGGCGAGGTCGGCCAGCTCCTCGAGGACGCGCGCGCCCTGTTCGCCCAGGCCGACGAGGCCGGCAAGTCCGGCGACTACGCCGAGCGCGAGCGCCTCATCGCCGAGGCCCAGGACAAGGTCGACCAGGCCGCCGACCTCATCTCGGGCGGCTGAGGACACCTCCGATTAGGGGTTCGTTTCCCCTCGCGTGTAATGTTCTTCTTGCGACGCGGGGTGGAGCAGCTCGGTAGCTCGCTGGGCTCATAACCCAGAGGTCACAGGTTCAAATCCTGTCCCCGCTACTCCAAGACGAAGACCCGGACCGAGAGGTCCGGGTCTTCGTGGTTCTGGGCTCGATCTGCGTCCATCCGTAGCGCCGGCGTGGGGCTCGACGAGACCCAGGCGTCCCAGATTGGGGTTCGAGTCAGTTCGCGGGTAGTGTTGTTCTTGCGACGCGGGGTGGAGCAGCTCGGTAGCTCGCTGGGCTCATAACCCAGAGGTCACAGGTTCAAATCCTGTCCCCGCTACTCCAAGACGAA
>NZ_JBHXNY010000005.1:186574-242894 GCF_042719275.1 Nocardioides sp. NPDC058538
GGGCCCGGACCGAGAGGTCCGGGCCTTCGTGGCTTTCTGGGTTCGCACCCCGGCCTCGTCGCTGCCGTGGACAACGTCCAACGGGAGTCCCAGCGCCGCTGACATCATCGCGGCCGCCCACCGCGTATCAGTGGGATGGGATGAACGCGTCATCCCGCCGTGCCCTCCAGGGAGTCGGCGAGGAAGGTGATCACGCGTTCCTCCCATGCGGCGGGTGCTTCCTGAAGTCCTTGTGTGTGCCCCGCGCCGGGAAGTACCGCCGCATGTTCCAACACCCCGGACCGGGTCGACCCAGCACCGTGCATGAGGACGACGCCGGCACCGTTGCGGGTGGGGAGGTACCAGCCGGCCAGGTCCGTGCCGTCGCTGCTGGGAAAGGTGACGTCTCGGTAGGCGAGGCCGAAGTCTGCGGGAGTCCTCTCGCCCAGAGCCGGTCGCCGGTGCGTATGACGCGGCCACCGCCTGGCCGAGCGTCCAGAGGACCAGGTAGGTCGCGACCAACAACAAGGCGACGATCGGTGCCCACCACGACCAACCGCATCGCCCACCTGCGTGCCCCATTCGCACCGCCACCATCCGCACCCCCCGCCCGCGGGGGAGCCGTGGACCGGGGCCCGCGGCGGGTGAAGACGTTGGTGTTCATGAGCTGCCGGATCCCAGGGTCTCCGGACCGGGGACTCTCTGCCGTATCGTGCGCAACCACAGGACCAGTGGGACGAGGGTCGCTGCGGCCAGTACGACGAACAGCACGACGCCACCCTGGGTCGCCACGTCGGAGGCGGGATCGGCGCGGTGCCCGAACCACTGGTCGACCGCGACGCCGATCGCCTCGATCTCCCAGAAGAACAGTCCGGCTCCGCAGAGAAAGATGCCGGACGGTCGGCGCTGCCAGAGCAGCACCGCCACGATCGCCAGGGCGGGCAGCCAGACTGCGAGGTCCTGGACGTAGATCGGGTTGGTGGTCAGACCGGTCCCGTCCAGGAAGTCGGGCGGGTCCTCTCCCAGGTCGGGTACGACGAACCGCAGCCACGCCAGCGCGTTGAGTGCGACCACGGTCAGGACGAACGCGGCGATGCCGCGCGCCGGCAGCTCGCTGTCCGATGACAGGCACGGCAGGGGTCGAGCAGCGCGCTGACCAGGGTCCACAACGACAGCCCGAGCAGCGCGACGTACGCCAGGAACAGCTCGTTGAACGGAGTGGCGTACACCAGCAGGGTGGCGTTGTAGGTGAGGTAGCCGAGCGCGCCGATCAGGGCTGCCTGTCCCCGGACCGAGCCCCGGGCCGAGGTGAACTGGCCGATCGCGAGCACCGGTAGCGCCAGTGCGAACATGGTGAGCGCGGTGCCGCGTGCGGAGCCGTTCATCACCGGCGTCCCGTTGAGGATGCCGTCTACGAAGAACGTGGGAACGGCCGCGACCAGCACCAGGGCTACAACAGCCGCGCAGAGGCGCTGGGTCCGGCGGCTCGTACCCTCGGTGGACCGTCGGACTTCGTCAGTCGGTGTCCTCGGCATCGCCATCTCCCCCTTCTGGCCGCGGTCGGACGACAACTCCCTCATGGTCTGTGACCACGCTAGGAAACGCCCGAGATCTCGAAGCAGTGGCGAAGGTCCCCGTGGCTCAGCGCCTAAGTCCTCTGCCCGCCCTTGGGCGAGCGCCGGGATGGGCTGCCGGACTGGTCATCGCCACTCGCCGAAGCGCACCCGGACGGACACAGGACGGGGCGGCGAACTCGATGAGGGGAGCGCAGCGACGACCCGTCACCGTCCTGACAAGTGATCACGCCAGCGCGGCGAGGATCTCGCCGGCGGTCCGTCGGCCCGAGCGGACGGCTCCCTCCATGTAGCCGCTCCATTCGGTGGCGTACTCCGCGCCGGCCCAGTGGATCCGTCCGACGGGCTCGCGCAGGATCGGTCCGTAGTTCGTCCAGACACCGGGTCCGAATCCGGCGCCGTAGCAGCCGCGGGTGAACTCCTCGGCGCTCCAGTCCTTCTCGACGTACGAGATCGGGGTGGCCGCCTCGCTCCCGAAGTAGCGCACGAAGCAGTCGATGACGCTGCTGCGGCGGTCTTTGACGGGAAGACGCTGCCAGCTGCGGGCCTCGCCTGCCTCGACGAAGCCGATCAGGATGCCGACCTCCGCGCCGGGCGGAGAGACGTCGAAGGTGACCTTGACCGGACCCCGGTCGGCGAACGCCTGGCCGTTGAGCCCCCGCTCGCGCCAGAACGGCTTCGGGTACGCCGCGAAGCACTTCACGACCGTCCCGGCCGGCACGCGCTGGGTGAACTGGTCGCGGCCGGCGGGAAGGATCGGGTCGTAGTCGAGCCGTCCGGCGAGAGTCGGGGGCAGCGTCACGAGGACATGGCGCGCCGTGTGGGTCCCACCATCGCGGGTGATGGCGCTGGCAGTCTCGCCGGTCCGGACGATCCGGGCCACGGGCGACCCGAACCGTACGTCCTGGCCTTCGGCGAGGCGCTGCGAGACCAGCACCGACCCACCGACGACGCGGTCCTTCTGGGCGCCGCTGTCGGTGGAGGCGAGCGTCTCGAGATCGCCGTTGCTGATCGTGTAGAAGAGCGTGTGCAGCAGGGAGAGGTCGGCTGCGTCGGCCGAGTAGAGAGCCTCGGCCAGCACGCGGAAGTAGGAACGACCGGTGGATGTCCTCAGGTTGCGACGGATCCACGACTCGAAGGTCTGCCCGTCCAGCAGCGTGGCCCTGGGATGGGCCCACGGGCGCTCGACGTCGACGCTGCGCGCCAGCCTTTCGTAGCGGGCCAGGCCCTGGACGAGGTCTGCCAGGGCGATCGGGCTGAACTTGGGTGTGGCCCCCTTCTGCGGACCGAGCCGGGTCTGCTTGCCGCCGAGTTCGAGGAGCAGCTCGCCGGCGTCGTTCCAGGTCGGGAAGGTCTCCAGGCCCAGCTCGTCGACGAGCCGGTACATCTCGGTGTGGCCCTCGCCGATCCAGGTGCCGCCGAGCTCGATCGGGTGCCCCTCGAGGATCCCGCCCTCGGTGCGACCGCCGACCCGGTCCCTGGCTTCCAGCACCAGCACGGACCTGCCGGCGCCGGTGAGCTTGTCGGCTGCGCTCAGGCCCGCCAGGCCGGCTCCCACCACGACCACGTCCACATCGGGCATCGCGGGAACCTCCGTTCGCATCGTACGGCTGAAATCACGGTACGACGTTCTCGGTGCGGCTGCGGCGGGATCGTTGTGCCTGACGGTCTTTGCCGACATTTGGTGACAGGGTTTGGCCATGAGCGAGGACGCGGTCGAGGAGGAGAAGACGAGGCTGCGAGCCCTCGGCGTACGTGTTCGGCAGGGGGCTCGGGACCTGCTCCCGACCACGTCGCTGACGTTGCACGGGGGAGAGGTCGCGGTGGCTGTCGGCCCGCCGGGAGGTGGGCACACGTCGCTGGCTCTGGCGCTCGCCGGGCGGCTCCGGCTGGACGCGGGCAGGGTGGAGCTGGACGGTGACGCGTCGCCCCGGGTTCTGCAGGCCGCGGTGGCGCTGGTCGACGTGCCGGGAGTCTCCGAGCCCGACGAGATGGTGCCGTTCCGCACGATCCTCGGCGAGGAGCTCGCCATGGCGAAGCACAAGCCGAGCGCTGCAGCCATCGACGGCTGGCTGGGGGAGTACGACCTCGCGACCGGCATCACCACGGAGGCGGTCCCGCCGGTGCCGCGCCTGGAGATCCTCGCCCGGATGGCGCTGCTGCGGCCAGGCACCCGCTTCCTCGTCCTCACCTACCCCGAACGCCTCGGCCTGCCGGTCGCACAGTGGCTGGACATCGCCAGCGACCTCGCCGGCTCCGAGGGCCGGCCCGGCGTCCTCGTCACCGCGAGTCGTGCGGTCACCATCCCCGCCGGCGTGCGTACGTTCACCATCGGTCCGACGGAGGAAGCATGAACTCGCTGCGTATCGCCCTGACCGAGCTGCGTCGGATCACGGCCGGGCGGCTGGCGAAGCTCGTCATCGTGGCGCTCGTCCTCGTCCCCACGCTCTACGCCGGGCTCTACCTCTACGCCAACCACGATCCGTACGCTCACTTCGACGAGCTTCCCGCAGCGCTGATCGTGGAGGACACCGGGGCCACCACGATCGACGGCACGAAGATCGACGCCGGCCGCGATGTCGCCGACAAGCTCCTGAAGTCGGGCGACTTCGACTGGTCGGAGGTCTCCGCGGCCACGGCGGAGAAGGACATCCGGGAGGGCGACTACTACTTCGCCCTGCGGATCCCGGAGGGGTTCTCCCGGACGCTGACCGGCGCGGAGCGGCTCGACCCGGAGCAGGCGCAGATCCAGGTCATCACCAACGACGCCAACTCCTACCTGTCCACCACGATCGCGACCAACGTCACCGACAAGGTCCGCGACGCCATCGCCAGCGAGGTCTCCGAGCAGGCCGCGGCCAACTTCCTGCTCGGCATCTCCGACCTCCGCTCGGGTCTGGTGAAGGCCGCCGACGGCGCAGCGAAGCTGGAGAAGGGCGCGGTCACGCTGCGCGACGGAGCCGGGAAGCTGGCCACCGGAGCCGGCGACCTTCAGGACGGCCTGAACACCATCGAGGGCAAGGTCTCCGACCTGCCCACCAAGACGCGTGAGCTCGCCAATGGCGCCCGCAAGGTCGCCGACGCCAACGGCGAGATCGCCGCCACCGGGCAACGGGCCGCGACCGCAGTCGATGACGCCGTCGCCGCCTACGAGTCGAATCGGGACGACCTCGACGCCCGGCTCCAGGCGCAGGGGCTCGATGAGCAGCAGCGAGCCGAGGTGCTGGCCATCTACGACCGCGGCTCCGCCCCGCTCGACCGTGTCGACCAGCGTGTCGGTGACGTCTCGGGCCAGCTCGACCAGCTCGCCAGCGGTGCGGACCAGGTGGCCGACGGCAACGAGCAGCTGGCCGATGCGATGCCCGATCTCGTCGCCGGGATCTCCTCGGCTGACGATGGTGCCGGTGAGCTCAGCACCGGAGCGACCAAGCTGCGTGACGGTGCCGCCCAGCTCGCCACCGGCGCCGGCGACCTGAAGAAGGGGCTGCAGGACGGCGCCGCGCAGGCACCCGCCACCAACGAGGAGCTGCGCGACCGGATCGCCTCGACGATCGCCGACCCGGTCGCCATCGACTCCGTCTCCGAGGCGAAGGCGTCCTCGTACGGAGCCGGGCTGGCGCCGTTCTTCCTCGCCCTGGGCGCGTGGATCGGCGGGTACGTCCTCTTCCTGCTCGTCCGGCCGATCTCGACCCGGGCGCTGGCCGCCAACCAGACCCCGCTGCGGGTGGCTCTGGGTGGCTGGCTCACCCCGGCCCTCATCGGCGTCGCGCAGATGGTCGTCGTGCTCGTGGTCGTCGGGCTCGCCGTCGACATCACCCCGGTGAACTGGCTCGGCACGTTGGGGTTCCTGCTGCTCACCTCGGCGACCTTCATCGCGATCGTGCACATGCTCAACGCGCTCCTCGGCGCGCCGGGCCAGTTCCTCGGCCTGGTCCTGATGGTCGTCCAGCTCGTCACCGCCGGCGGCACGTTCCCCTGGCAGACCATTCCCGAGCCGCTGCACTGGCTCCACCACGTACTGCCGATGAGCTATGCCGTCGACGGGCTGCGCCAACTCATGTACGGCGGGCTCTCGGGACGGGTCGTCGCCGACGCCCTCGTCCTGGCCGCCTTCCTCGTCGGCGCGCTGCTGCTGACCAGCTACGGCGCTCGCCGGCAACGGGTCTGGACGCCCAAGCGGGTGCGTCCGGAGATCGCCATCTGACCGTCGCGCCCATCGATCACCGGTGCTCCCTGAGCACCGGTGATCACTTCTGCCTGCAGACAGCATACAGTTGACAACAGACAAATGATGTCTGATGATTCACGGACTCCATGAAAGAGTTAAGGGGCCGCCGAACCATGCGCATCACGGGCTATCGCACGCTGACGACCGTGCACGACTGGGGTCGTCCCATCGGCGACGTCAACGGCGCTGTCGGATCGGGCAAGACAGTCGTCCCGATCGTCGTGCTCACCACCGACTCCGGACTGGAGGGCATCGGCCTCGGCCACCACCAGGGCCTCGACGTCGTCTTCCCGGCTCTGGAGGGCGAGGACCCGATCGCCGTGCAGGCGCTCTACGACCGGATGCTGTCGTGGGTCTTCAAGTCCGGGCACGGCGGTGCGGTGTTCGGAGCGATCGGAGCACTCGACATGGCGCTGTGGGATCTCAAGGCCAAGGCTGCGGGCCAACCGCTGTGGCGCCTGCTCGGCGGGCGCGACCGGGTCGTGCCGGCGTACGCCTCCGGCCTGGACGGGCCGCTGACCGACGACGAGCTCGCCGCCCTCCAGACCCGGTTCGCCGACCACGGCTTCACCGCCGTCAAGATCAAGGGCGGGCTCGACGTCGAAGCCGACCTGCGGCGCCTCCACCTCGTCAGCGACGTCTTCCATGACCGGACGGGTGCCGCGCCAGCGCTGATGCTCGACGCCAACGAGTCCTGGTCGCGCAAGGAGGCCGTACGCCACATCGGCCGCCTCGAGGAGTCGGTCGACCTCGCCTGGGTCGAGGAGCCGGTGCGCCGGTGGGACGTCGACGGCCTGACTCGCGTCTCCCAGTCGGTGCGCGCGGCCGTCGCGACCGGTGAGAACCTCACCGGGCTCGAGCAGTTCCGGCCGCTGCTGCAGGCCAACGCGGTCGACGTCGTGCAGACCGGCAGCGTCTGGGGGATCAGCCACTTCCTGCGGGTGGCCGCCCTCGCGCTGGCCTTCGACCTGCCGGTGAGCCCGGTCGGCTACAACGCCAACCCGATCGCCCACGCAGCCACGGTCGTCCCCAACCACCTCTCGCTGGAGGTGCAGGACCTGCATCTGCCCTTCGGCATCGAGTCCGACCAGGAGATCGAGGACGGGCACCTGGTGCTCGGCGACCTCCCCGGTCTCGGCCTGGTCGTCGACGAGGGGGCGATCGAGCACATGAACGAGGCCGCCGACTGGGGACGCCACGGCGGCCCCCACGTACGTCCGGAGCGAGCCGGTCGCAGGCTCGTTCGCAAACCCTCACTTCACCCGCGCCCCCAAGGCCCCGCCGCACGCTGACCTGCCCCACACGAAAGGACCAGCCAGATGACGTCCCAGACCCCGACCCGCGGTTGTGCCGTGGTGACCGGAGCGGGTGGCTCGCTCGGCCGCGCCAGCGCCGTACGCCTCGGGCAGGAGGGCTTCTCGCTCGCCCTGCTCGACCTGCCGGGTGAGGCACTGACCACCACAGCCGCCGAGGTCGAGGCGATCGGAGCCCGGCAGGCCACCCTGCCCGTGGACGTCCGCGACGCCGATGCCGTGGTCGCCGCCCTGGAGGAGGCCGAGCGCGAGCTGGGGCCGCTCGAGGTGCTGCTCAACAACGCCGCGATCTATCCGGCCACGCCGTTCCTGGACATCCCGGTCAGCGAGTACGACGACGTGGTGGCGGTCAATCAGCGCGCCTACTTCGTCGCCGCCCAGGCAGCGGCCCGGCTGATGGCGCCGCGGGGGAGGGGCTCGATCGTCAACATCGGCTCGATCACCTTCTCCGGCGGCTGGGACAAGCTCGCCAGCTATGTCTCGACCAAGGGAGCGGCGGTGGCGCTGACCCGTGCGCTCGCGCGCGAGCTCGGCCCTCAGGGCATCCGCGTGAACGCGGTCGCCCCGGGTGCCTTCCCGACCAAGGCCGAGGAGATCCACGAGGATCCCGAGGCATACACGGCCCACGTGCTGGACCACCAGTCCCTCAAACGGCGCGGCCGGCCCGCCGAGCTGGCGGCGGTGGTCGCCTTCCTGGTCGGGCCCGACGCGTCCTTCATGACCGGGCAGACCCTGAACGTCGACGGCGGATGGAACATGCAATGAGCGAACCCGACAGCGAGCTCGACATCTTCGGACACCGACTCACGCCGCGCGGGCTGCGCGAGCGCACCGGCGACACCGAGTCCGTCGCGGGAGTACGCCAGGTCGTCCTCGACAACGGCTCCGAGCGCGGCGTACGTGCGGTGCAGCTGCGCACCTCGGCCGGGCTCGAGCTCGAAGTCATGGTCGACCGGGCGCTCGACCTCGGCGCGGCCCGGCTGCGGGGCGTCCCCTTCGGGTGGCGCAGCGGCAACGGCTTCCGCCATCCGGGCCTGCACGAGCACCACGACGAGGGCGGTCTGTCCTGGCTGCGCGCCCTCGACGGGCTGCTGGTCTCCGGCGGCCTCGACCACACCCTCTTCGGCGGCGACGTGGATGCGACGGCGTACAACTATCCGCCCAAGCAGACGGTCAACCACGGCCTGCACGGCAGGCTCACCGCGATCCCCGGGCGGCTGCTCGAGGCCCGCGAGGTGTGGGACGGCGAGCGCTCCGTGCTGCGGGTGCGCGGCGAGGTCGTCCAGGCGACGTCCTTCGGTGAGCACCTGCGCCTGACCCGCACGATCGAGGTCGACTTCGACGGGCTCGAGATCCGCCTCCACGACGTCGTCGACAACCTCGGCTTCGACCCGACACCTCACATGTTCCTCTACCACCTCAACTTCGGCTGGCCGCTGGTCGATGCGGGCACCGAGTTCGTCGCCGCGATCAGCGAGACTCCGTGGCGCTCCGACTCGGTCGCCGAGCAGGGCGTCTCCTACCGCACCCTCCCCGAGCCGCAGCCGCGGTTCGTCGAGCAGGTCCACGAGCACACCCTCGTGGCCGAGGGTGACGGGCGGCACCGGGTCGCACTGGTCCGCGGCGACGAGACCCTGGGTGTGGAGGTCTCCTGGGACTCCGCCACGATGCCGCACTTCTTCGAGTGGCAGAACCTCCGCAGCGGCCAGTACGCCATCGGGCTGGAGCCGTCGACACACGCGGTCGCCGGCGACGCCGCCGCCCGTGAGGACGGGTCGATGACCTGGCTAGAGCACGGTGACTCGCGCAGCTACTCCACCACGATCCGCGTGCTCGACGGCGCGGATGCCGTCCGGGCGTCCCGGGCCGCGATCCGCGCGCTCGGCGACCAGCCCGACTGATCCGCCACCCACCGACGCAAGGAAGAACCGATGACCACCACACCCCGCATCCTCGAGGGCTACCGCGTCCTCGACTGCTCGATCGCCATGGCCGGCCCGTTCGCCGCTCAGCGGCTGGGCGACCTGGGCGCCGACGTCGTCAAGGTCGAGCCGGTCACCGGCGAGTGGCAGCGCCACGCCGCGGCCGGTGGCGCGCAGGGCAACCAGATCAACGTCTCCTTCCTCTCCCTCAACCGCAACAAGCGTTCGCTGGCTGTGGATCTCAAGAACGTTGCCGGCAAGAACGTTCTGTTGCGGATGGTTGAGAACGCAGATGTTTTCCTGCAGAACTATCGGCCCGGCGTCGCCGAGCGGCTCGGCGTCGACTACGCGACGCTCTCGGCGATCAACCCGCGCCTGGTCTACGTCTCGATGTCCGGCTACGGCGAGGACGGCCCCGACGTCGACCAGCCCGGGCAGGACCTGCTGCTGCAGGCCCGCAGTGGCGCGATGCTCTCGACCGGTCGCCACGGCGAGCCGCCGCAGCCGGCGGGGCAGTACCTCGTCGACGCGGTCACCGCCTCCACCGCGTTCGAGGCCGTCCTGGCGGCGCTGCTGCATCGCGAGCGTACGGGCGAGGGGCAGCTGGTGAAGGTGAACATGCTGGACGCGATCACCACCCTGCAGATGCAGGAGCTGTCGGTGTTCGTGGCCGGCAAGGTGCCCCAGCAGCGCAGCGCGGAGCCGCACGCGCACGTCTACATCCGTGCGCCCTACGGCACGTTCAGGACGGCCGACGGCTTCCTCGCCCTTGCCATGCCGGACCTGCCGACGCTGGGCAAGGTCATCGATGAGCCCGCGTTCGCCGAGATGAGCTCGGAGGTGCACGGCTGGAGTCACCGGGACGAAGTCCATCGCCGCACTGCGGACAGGCTGGTGCTGCGTACGACGGCCGAGTGGCTCGACGCCCTCGGTGCCGCCGGCATCTGGT
This sequence comes from Nocardioides sp. NPDC058538, assembly GCF_042719275.1. Classification (NCBI taxonomy): domain Bacteria; kingdom Bacillati; phylum Actinomycetota; class Actinomycetes; order Propionibacteriales; family Nocardioidaceae; genus Nocardioides; species Nocardioides sp. NPDC058538. The sequence goes on from NZ_JBHXNY010000005.1 coordinate 196,540, forward strand.
GCGGCCCGGTCCAGGACTACGCGGCCCTGGTCGAGGACCCGCAGATCAAGCACAACGGGACCTTCGTCGAGTACGACCACCCCACCGAGGGCCGGGTCACGACCCCCGGGTTCCCGTACGCCTTCTCCAGGACGCCGGCCTCGATCGAGCGGGGCGCTCCCCTGGTCGGGGAGCACACCGGCGAGTTGCTCGCAGAGGCCGGGTTCACCGGCGAGGAGATCGCGGCGCTGACCGCCGGCGGCGTGGTCGCCGAGACCCGTCCCGAGCAGCCGGTCCGATGACCCTGCCGACCCTTCGCGGCCTGACCTGGGACCACCCGCGCGGCCGGGATGCGCTGGTCGCGGCGGCCGCGGCGAGCGACCTGGACCTGACCTGGGACGTCCACCCGCTCAGCGGCTTCGAGTCCACCCCGATCGAGGAGATCGCCGGCGACTACGACCTCGTCGTCCTCGACCATCCCCACCTCGGCGACGCGCTCGCACACGGCTGCCTGCAGTCGTTCGACGATCTCGTCGGTCAGGAGCAGGTGGCGGCGTGGGCGGACGCGGCCGTGGGTCCCAGCCTGGGGTCGTACGTCATGGACGGACGGCTGTGGGCAGTGCCTCTCGACGCCGCGACGCAGGTCGCCGCGACGCGCGCTGACGTCGCCGCGCCGCGGCTGTGGGCGGAGGTCGTCGCGCTGTCCCGGCGGGCGCCGGTCGCGCTCTCGGTCGCCGGCCCGCACGCGCTCCTGACCTTCACCTCGGTCTGTGTCGCGCTGGGAGAGGAGCCCGGGGGAGCCGAGCGCTTCGTCTCCGACGGGGTCGGACGGCAGGCCCTCGAGCTGATGGCCGACCTGGCCTCCCGGGCGCCGAGCCACACCCTCGACCTCGACCCGATCGGCCTGCTCGCCGAGATGACCGAGGGTGACACGATCACCCACGCGCCGCTCGTCTACGGCTACGTCACCTACGCCGACACCACGCTCGACCGTCCGGTGCGCTTCACCGACGCGCCCACGCTGGCCGCCGGCACGCGGCCCGGATCCACCCTCGGTGGGACCGGCCTGGCCCTCACGACACGGTGCCAGGTCACGCCCGATCTGCTCGACCACGTACGCCACCTCATGTCTGGGCCGGTGCAGCAGGACTTCATCCCGGCGCACGCCGGCCAGCCGTCCGCACGCGCCGCGTGGACCTCGCCGGCGGTGAACGAGCCGGTGGGCGACTTCTATCGCGGCACCCTGGAGACGGTCGAACGGGCGTGGGTCCGGCCCCGTCATCCGGGCTACGTGACGTTCCAGACCGAGGCCGCCGAGGTCGTGCGCGAGGCCCTGGCCGGCTCGATCAGAACCGCCGCCGCCCTCGCCCGGATCGACGACCGCCACCTGGCCACCCTGCCGCACGAACCGCAAGGAGCTGCCCGATGACCGCACCCGAGTCGACCTGCCCGGAGGTGCTGTTCGAGCAGCGCGCCCACGTCGGCGTGATCACCCTCAACCGGCCCGCCAAGCTCAACGCCGTCACCCAGGAGATGTCCGATGCGCTCGTCGCGCTGGCGCGCTGGTGCAATGACACCGACGAGATCCGCGTCGTGGTGCTCACCGGCGCCGGCGACCGGGCCTTCTGCGCGGGCTCGGACATCGCCGAGCTCGACAAGTACGCCAGTCCGTGGGCCTTCCGCAACCGGGAGGACTACTGCGACTCGCTCAAGGTGCTGCGCAAGCCGATCATCGCCGCCGTCAACGGGTACGCCCTCGGCGGCGGCCTGGAGACCGCGTTGATCTGCGACGTCCGGCTGGCGTCGACCACCGCTAAGCTCGCCGCCGCCGAGGTGAAGCTCGGCTGGATCGGCGGCGGTGGAATGTCGGCGCTGCTGGCCCGTTCGATCGGCCCGAGCAACGCGGCGGTGATGCTGATGACCGGCGATCCGATCGACGCGCAGCAGGCGCTCGCCTGGGGCCTGGTCAGCGAGGTGCACCCGCCCGACGCGCTTCTGCCGCGCGCACTCGAGCTCGCCGGGACCATCGCGAGCCGTGCACCCATCGCGGTCGAGACGGCGAAGGCCAACCTGGCCGCCGCCGCCAACATGCCTCTGGAGCAGGCGGTCACCTACGAGCGCGACATCCAGACCGTCTGCTTCGCGACCGCCGACGCCGCCGAGGGCCGCGCGGCGTTCGCCGAGAAGCGCGCACCCCGATTCGTCCGAGCCTGACCGGAGGACCACCGATGACCGTCACCACCGACTGGGCGCCCGACCTGGCCGCCACCCTGCCCGCCGATGGCGCCGTCCCGACGCTCGTGGGGCGCGTCTGGGACCCGGAGGCAGGAGGCCCGAGCGTCGTCGTGGTGCGGGACGGCACGGCGTACGACGTGAGCGGGAGGTTCGCGACGGTGCGCGACCTCTGCGAGCACATCGATCCCGCCGTCATGCTGGCCGGCGTGCCCGGCGAACCGTTGGCCACGGTGGCCGACCTGCTCGCCAACACGCCGCCGGAGGGCCGCGACCCCGCCCGTCCCTGGCTGCTCGCGCCGGTCGACCTGCAGGCGGTCAAGGCCGCCGGGGTGACCTTCGTGGTCTCGATGCTGGAGCGGCTCATCGAGGAACGTGCTCGGGGCGAGGCCGACGCCGCGGCCACGGTGCGCGCCGAGATCACCGCGGCGATCGGCGGCGGGCTCGACGAGCTGGTCCCCGGCTCGCCGGAGGCGCAGCGGCTCAAGGAGGTGCTGCGCGAGCGCGGCATGTGGAGCCAGTACCTCGAGGTCGGCATCGGACCCGACGCCGAGATCTTCACCAAGGCTCAGCCGCTGTCCACGGTCGGCACCGCCACCGAGGTCGGGGTGCTGGCCGCGTCGCAGTGGAACAACCCTGAGCCAGAGGTGGCGCTGGTCGTCGCCTCCGACGGCCGGATCGTCGGCGCCGCCCTCGGCAACGACGTCAACCTGCGTGATGTCGAGGGCCGCTCGGCGCTCCTGCTGCCCAAGGCCAAGGACAACAACGCCGCCTGCGCCATCGGCCCGTTCGTACGGCTCTTCGACGACGGCTTCGCCCTCGACCATGTGCGCGCGATGACCGTCTCGCTCGAGGTGCGTGGCGAGGACGACTTCGAGATGGTGGGCACCTCGTCGATGCGCGCGATCAGCCGCGATCCCGCGGATCTTGTCGGCCAGCTGATCGGCCCGCACCATCAGTACCCCGACGGCGCCGTGCTGCTGCTCGGCACCATGTTCGCGCCCTCCGACGACCGGGACGAGCCCGGCATGGGGTTCACCCACCACGCGGGCGATGTCGTCCGGATCTCCGCGCCCGAGCTCGGCACCCTCGTCAACCGCGTCAGGGCGAGCGAGGAGTGCGCGCCGTGGGCCTTCGGTGTCGCCGACCTGATGCGCAACCTCGCCGGAAGGATGCTGCTGTGACCGTCCTGTTCTCCCGAAACCCCGCCACCGGCGAGGAGACCCCGACCGGACTGCGAGCCACCACCACCGAGGAGGTCGGCCGGGTCGTCACGGAGGCGCAGGCCGCCGTGCCGGCGCTGACAGCGCTGGGTCGCGAGGGGCGTGCCCGCCTGCTCGAAGCGATGGCCGACCGGCTCGAGGAGAGCCGCGCCCGGCTCATCGAGACCGCGATGTCGGAGACCGGGCTGCCCCGGCCCCGCCTGGAGGGTGAGGTCGGCCGCACCAGCTTCCAGCTGCGCCTCTTCGCCGAGGCTGTCCGGGAGGGCAGCTTCCTCGAGGCCGCGATCGACCACGCAGGCCAGACGCCGCTCGGGCTCGCGCCCGACGTACGCCGCATGCTCGTGCCGCTCGGCCCGGTCGCCGTCTTCGGGGCCAGCAACTTCCCGCTCGCCTTCTCGGTGCCGGGCGGCGACACCGCGTCCGCGGTCGCGGCCGGATGTCCGGTCGTGGTCAAGGCGCACGAGTCGCACCCGCTGACCTCCCAGCTCGCCTTCGACGCGCTGCGTGCCGCCGTCGAGGACCTCGAGCTGCCGCCCGGGACGGTCGGCCTGGTCCACGGCCGCCAGGCCGGGGCCGACCTGGTCGTCCATCCGCTCATCAGGGCGGTCGGCTTCACGGGCTCGCCCGCCGGTGGCCGGGCGTTGCTCGACCTGGTCAACGCGCGCCCCGAGCCGATCCCGTTCTATGGCGAGCTCGGCAGCCTCAACCCGCTCGTGATCACCCCCGGCGCCGCGGGGGCTCGCAGCGCAGCCATCGCCGAGGCTCTCGCCGCGTCGATCACCGGGTCGGCCGGGCAGCTGTGCACCAAACCAGGACTCGTGTTCGTGTCGGCCGAGGAGGCCGGCGACGTGCTGGTCGAGGAGCTGGCCGCGATCCTGGCCGGGTCGGTCGCGCAACCGCTGCTCAACGTCGGCATCGCTGACTCCTACCGCGAGATCCTCGCCCGCCTCGCCTCGGAACCCGCCGTCACCGCCGCCGTGACGGCGCAGGAGCAGAGCGAGCCCGCCTGGGCCGCCGCGGGACTCCTGGTGACCGGCTCGGCGGGACTCCCGGAGATCCTCGAGGAGTGCTTCGGCCCCGCCGCCGTCGTGGTGAGGTACGCCGACGAGGCCGACCTCGTCGCCGCATTGAGGCAGGTGCCCGGATCGCTCACCGCCTCCATCCACTCCGAGCCCGACGAGTCCGCGCTGACCCGGCGACTCGTCGAGGCGGTCGCCCCGATCGCCGGCCGCCTGGTGTTCAACGGGTTTCCCACCGGCGTACGTGTCTCCTGGGCGCAGCACCACGGCGGACCGTGGCCCTCCACCAACACCCTGCACACCTCGGTCGGCGTCACCGCCGTGCGCCGGTTCCTGCGCCCGATGGTGTGGCAGGACTCGCCGCAGGAGCTGTTGCCCGAGGAGCTGCGCGACGGACACACCGGCACGCCCCGTCGCGTGGACGGCACGCTGCACGTCTGACCCCAGCCGAGGCGTCAGCCGCGTCGGCCGAGAGGTCAGCCGCGTCGGCCGAGAGGTCAGCCGCGTCGGCCGAGCTGGCAGCGCCCTGCCGGCTCGGCCGACGTACGTGACGCCTCGGCCGACGCAGGCGACGCCTCGGCACTTCTTGCTCTCCATGCGGGCGGAGCCGTACTATTGCGCAAACGATTGATCGCGCGATGGGGGAGTGGCGATGCAACCGGAGGATCTGCCTCTCGCCGGGACCGTGGTCCTGGACTTCAGCCAGTTCCTGGCGGGCCCGGTCGCAGCGCTTCGGCTGGCGGATCTGGGCGCGCGGGTGATCAAGGTCGAGCGCCCGTACACCGGCGAGATCGGTCGGACGCTCGCGTTCGCAGGTCGCTCGGCGGCGGGGGACACGCTCTCGTTCCATGCGATGAACCGCAACAAGGAGGCGGTCGTCGCCGACCTCAAGGACCCGGACGACCTGGCTCGGGTGAAGGACCTCGTCGCTCGTGCCGACGTCATCATCGAGAACTTTCGGCCCGGGGTCATGGAACGCATCGGCCTCGACTACGCGAGCGTGCGCGAGCTCAATCCGGGGCTCGTCTATGCGAGCGCCTCGGGCTACGGCGACACCGGACCTTGGGCGAGTCGACCCGGCCAGGATCTCCTGGCCCAGGCGGTCTCAGGAGTGACGTGGCTCGCCGGCGCGGACCGGCCGATGACGGTCGGGCTCTCCCTCGCGGACCATCTGATGAGCTGCCACCTCGCCGAAGGCGTGACCGCACTGCTCGTACGCCGGGCCAGGACCGGCCGGGGCGGGCTCGTGGAGACCAGCCTGCTCGAGGGCATGCTCGATCTGCAGGCGACTCTTCTGACGCGACCCGAGGGCGAGGATCTGGCCGCCTCGCCCTGTCCGATGTCCGCCTGGACCCCGACCGGGATCTTCGCCACCAAGGACGGCTACGTCGCGCTGTCCGGAGCGCCCCTCGACCTGCTCGCGACCACGCTGGGCGACGTCGAGCTGGCCCAGCTGGCGGCCACCGGGGCGTGGGAGAAGCACCCCGACCGGGTGAACGACCTGCTCGCCGCCGCGCTGGGACGTGACACCACGGCCGCCTGGCTGGACGCGCTGCCTGCGCAGGACGGGTCGAGCGGGTGGCTGGCTCCGGTGCTCACCCTCGAGGAGCTGCTCGCCTCGCCGGAGTTCGCCGCGCTCGAGATGACGCAGGAGGTCGAGCGCTCGGCCCCGGAACCGGGCGGCGCGCCCGTGACCCTGAAGACCACGCGCAGCCCCATCCGCGTCGACGGCGAGATCCTCCGTCGACGTCGGGGCGCACCCCGGCTCGGTGAGCACGGCATCCTGAGCGAGGGAGCCGACCCGCTCGGGGGTGACCCGCATGGCCGGTGACGGCCAAACGGCTCCTGCCACGCCGGAGTCGCCGAGTCCCAAGCCGCCACTGCCGGGCAGAGCTAGGCTGCGGCCCATGGCCACCCTCGGCGATGTCGCAGCTCTTGCCGGTGTCTCGATCTCCGCGGTCTCGCGGGTGCTCAGCGACGCGCCGTCGGCCCGGGTGAGCGAGGCGACCCGTGAGCGGATCGTGCAGGCGGCCAAGGACCTCCACTACCGCCCCAACTTCGCCGGTCGCGCTCTGAAGTCGGCGCGAACCCAGGTGGTCGGTCTGGTGGTGCCCGACCTGACCAACGCCCTGTTCACCGAGCTCATGCACGGGGCCGAGGACGAAGCCGCCGCGAGGGGCTACACCCTGCTGCTCGGCCGCGCCGACGACGTACGTCCCGGCGGCGAGATGATCGCCCGGCTCATCGGCGAGGGACGCGTGGACGGCATGGTCATCCAGGTGGGCGACGGTGTGGCGCCGGCGGGGATGGGGGAGCTGTTGGCCTCGGGCGCTCCGATCGTGCTGATCAACTCCACCTACCCCGGACACGTCGGCTCGGTCGCCCTCGACGACCACACCGGTGCCCGGATCGCCACCCAGCACCTGATCGACCTCGGGCACGAGAGGATCGCCTTCGCCAACGGCCTTCCCCGGTCGTTCACGGCGAAGCGACGGCGAGTCGGCTACAAGGAGGCCCTTGTCGAGGCCGGGCTACCGGTCCGGCAGGACTACGAGACCCGGGTCGGCTACACCGCCGACAACGGCCGCACCGCCCTGCGGCGCCTGATGGAGCGGGACCCGAGGCCCACCGGGATCGTGGTCGCCAACGTCAACGCCGCCATCGGTCTCCTCGCGGCCGCCCGAGCCGACGGGATCCGTGTCCCCGAGGACCTGTCCGTGGCCACCGTGCACGACTCCTGGACCGCTGAGAACACCTGGCCACCGCTGACCGCGGTCAAGATGCAGTTCTACGACATGGGCCGTGCGGCCGTACGCAGCGTCGTCCGCCGCATCGAGACCGGTGAGATGGCCGACGAGATGATCACCGACCCCGCCCCGGAGCTCATCGTGCGAGAGTCCACCGCGCCACCGCGCCGGGCCGTCTGAGAGCTCGGGACCCGAGTCTCAGACAGCCCAGTCGCGGGGGCTCAGGGCTCCTGTACGAATGTGACGTAGCTGGATCCGCCCTGACCTGAGACTCCTGAGTTGCCGCCGAGCGTGAGCGTGCCGGCGGGTACTTCCTTCCGGAAGAGCACCAGCTGCCGGTCGGTGGTGCCCACCGTGGACGACGTACGGGTCCAGCCGCCGTCGGTGAGCCACTGCGGCCACCACACGTTCTCGCCGCGATCGTCGAACGCGACCCACACCGTCGTGGGCTCGGAGATCTCCAGGGTGAGGTACTCGTCGGAGACGACCTTGGAGTCGTCGTTGGCGCCCCTCACCATGACCGTCTCGGCGAGCTCGTCCGGCAGGTCGCTGACCACGTACGCGCGATCGACGTAGATCGGCGCACCCTCCTGCGCGCGCAACATGGCCCGCAGCTTGCCCGGGGCGAGCACGCCCACGGTGTCGCTGACCACCTGAGGCGTGCTCGTCGCGACGCCGTACGTCCTGGAGCCCAGCTCCAGCGGGGCCCGGGCGGCAGATCCGCCGAGCGGGACGAAGCGATAGTTCGCGTCGGCCGGCGCGACCCGGTAGGACGCGCCCTCGGTGGTGGCGAACCGTAGGACGCCTCCCGAGCCGTGCTCGACGAGCCTGCCGCGAGCGTCCCGCACCTCGACCCGCTGACCGGGCCACGGGTTGGCCACCTCGATCCGGTCCAGGCTTCCGGCCTCGATGCCGACGAGCGTGGGCTCGCCGTTCCGGATCTCGACGTCGACCCGGTGCCCGCCCGGGATCTGGACGGCGCCGGTCACGCTCCAGTCATCCGGGATCGCGGGCGCGATCCGCACCGTGCCGTGGTCGTCCTGCACGAGGGCGTCTTGGACCGTGGAGGCGACGACCGCGTTCCAGGTGTCGTAGAAGCCACCGCCGCGCAGCGGGTCGTGGTTCTTGCTGTGTGCGGCGAAGCCGTTGTCGAACACCTGGAAGTCGCTCGTGCCCTGCTCGAGCAGGCTGACCATGTCATCGGCGCGGTGCAGCCATGCGGCCTGCTGGGCGTCCGAGGCCCACTCCCGGGTCTGGTCGAACACGCGCGTCGTGAAGGTGTCGTGGGCGATTCGGTCCTCTGCGCCGACCGCTCGCCACGGCCAGATCGCCTCGAGGTCGGGGTTCTGGGTGTTGTGGTCCTCCTCTCCGGTCGCGGACCAGGCGATCACCTCCTTGCCGTCGCGGACCGTCGTCGGCAGCTCGGGAAGCCGCGGGATCGCCGCCTCGATCCGCTCGGCGAGACGCAGGTTCCCGTGCTCCTTCGTGACCTCGGCCAGGAACGGGAAGATCGTGCGCATGCCCGCCACGTCGGGCGTCGGGTCGGTCGTGTCCCACTGCGTCTCCAGCGCGTTGACGTGGTGCAGGTGCAGCCGCCCGTCGTCGCCCTCCTCCAGGACCGAGAGGTAGAACTCGGCGACGCCCTCGAGCAGCGGATAGGCACGGTCCAGGAGCTCGCGGTCGCCGGTGTAGTCGGACTGGAGACGGACGTTCTCGACCAGCTCGGCCCCGGTCGAGAGGATGCGGTTGAGCCATGACGGCTCCATCGCGCTCACGCATGCTTCGGCGGTCCCGTCGTACACCAGGAACTCGGGGACGCAGATCCCGTCGGCCTCCGGCCAGTTCGTCTTCGTCCACGCCTTCATCTCCTCGATCCGGTCGAGGTAGAGGTCGAAGTACGGGGCGTTCTGGTCGGCGGTGTCGGCGCCCAGATTCGCCCACACCGGCTGCCTCAGGTTGAAGTGCCACCAGGCGTCCGAGGACCAGTGGATGTCGTCGCGGGACGACGACCACAGACTGGTCACCCCGCCGTGGCTGGCCGGCACCGCGCCGCCGCTGGAGGCCTTCGCGACGTAGAGCTGCATGGCCCGGAGCGCCTCGAAGTAGCGGGCGGACCCGTCGGGACTGTCCAGACGCATCGGCGCCGCGCCCTCCCAATAGCGATGCCACTCGTCCAGGTGGTCCTGCTGCGGGTGGGACGGAACCCGGGTGGCGGTCGCGGCCGCGCGGGCGATGTCCTCGCCGGTCCAGGACGGGACGCCCAGCACGATGCGGAAGCTTCCATCAGCACCCGGGCGGAACCTCAGTCGTACGCCGAGCTCGTCGACGACCTCGGCCCGCACGTCGCGTGCCTGGGCGGTCAGCGCGGCCAGCTGCCCGGTGGATCGGGCGTTCGACTCGTCGGTGAAGGTCTCCGCGACGACAGCCGTGTCACCATGTGCCCATACGGTCGGCGTACGGCCTTCCCACAGGCCGAGCTCGGCGGTCTGCTGCTTGTCGGGGTCGGCACCGTCCACCTCGACGATGAGCTGGTCGGAGTCGGCGCGCACGTAGCTGCGCACCGTCATGCCGTTGCCGCGCTGGGTGAGTGTCGCGTCGTGCAACGAGAGGCGACCGCGGTAGTCCTCGACGGAGGAGAGGCCGTAGAGGCCGGGCAGCACCAGCTGGCCGGCGGACTTGAGCTCCGGAAAGGTGTCGCCACGATTCAGCTGGGCGGTCCAGCCGTTCGCAGCCCAGACGCCGGCGCCGAGCTCGCCGTTGGCGAGCGGCACGGCCTGGTCGGCGCGCCATGGTGCTGTGGCGAGGACGAGGTCGGAGCGCGACAGCAGGTCCGCGGTGTCGACCCGGAGAGCGTCGTGGAGCCAGGCGGAGTTGGTTCGCGATGCCGCGGGCGTCCCGTCGGCTGCATTCGCGGGGGAGGTGGCGAACGGGGTCGCCAGCATCGTCAGCAGTGTCGTCAAGGTGACCAGTGAACGAGTGGTACGCATGGTCCTTCTTCCCGAGCCGGCTCGCCGTCGGGTGGGTGTCGGCTCGCAGTGAGATCAATCGTTTGACTTGCTCAATCGTTTGAGTGACGCCGATCACTTTGACGTCGTCTGCCGCGGATCGTCAAGGCTTCGAAGGAAGATCGACTCAAACGATTGACCACTTGCAACGATCTGCTCTAACGTTTGAGCAGTGGTCTGCGTCACACCGCACCCCGCTCGGGACACATCGTCGAAGGAGCCATGTCCATGAAGCGAAATCCACTCGGTTCACGTCACCGGGCGGCCCTGGTGGCCGCCGTGACCCTGCTGACAGCCTCGGTGCTGGGTGCCTGCGGCTCCGGCGGGGGAGATGATGCCGCGGGCGAGAAGACCGACTCCGGTGGCGCGATCACCGTCTGGGTCGACCCGCCCCGAGTGCCCGCCGCGAACGCCTTCAAGAAGGCGTACCCAGACATCGACATCAAGATCAACCAGATCGACGGGACCGTCGGAGGCAAGTCTCTCCAGCAGCAGTTCGCCCAGTTCAACGAGGCCGGGCAGGGCTGGCCGGACGCCATCTTCTTCCCGTCCAACGACGACATCGCCTGGGCCTCCGGTGCGCAGATCGACTACACGCTCGATCTGACCGACCACCTGCCCGACGTGCTCGACGGCTACGAGGGTTCGATCAACGCCGCCTGCGAGATCGACGGCCAGGTCCGGTGCCTGCGCAACGACGCGGCTCCTGACGTGTTCTGGTACAACAAGGCCTTCTTCGATGCCAACGGCTATGAGGCGCCGACGACCTGGGAGGAGTACGGCGATCTGGCCGTCCAGATCACCAAGGAGCACCCGGGCAAGATCAGCGGCTTCACCGGCGATGCGTACGCCCCGGACCGCTATCTGTGGGGGTCCGGCTGCCCGACCAACGACCGGCAGTCCGAGACCGTCGTCCACATCGACACCGCCGACGCCAAATGCACCCGAGCGGTGGACCTGATCGGCACGATGTTGGAGGGCAAGGCGCTCTCGACCGTCGGCATCTTCGATCCGGACGCGGCCAAGGTCGGCAAGGACCTGGTCATGAGCCCCGGTGCGGCGTGGTGGGGCGACTACCTCTTCAACCAGACCTGGAAGATCCCGGCCGGCGAGATGACCGCCGTGGAACCTCTCGCGTGGGACGGTGAGAGCGAGCCCTCCACCGGCAACGAGGGCGGGGGCCTCTGGGGTGTCTCGAACCACATCACGGGCAAGCAGCTCGAGAACACCCTGAAGTTCGCCGAGTTCGTCGCCACCGACCCGAGGTGGCAGGTCGAGCTCTCCACCGGTCTGCCGGCGTACGGTCCTGTGCAGGACGCATGGGCGGAGAAGCAGGCCAAGGCCAACTACTTCGCCGACAACGAGGCCACGTTCGAGGCGATGAAGAAGGCCAACGACTACGTCGTCGACGGCCACGCCTACATGCTCTACAACACCGGAGCGGTGTGGACCGAGACCATGGCCGCCGCTCTTGCCTCGGGAGGCGACGTCGACCAGGCCTGGACGTCCTTCGGGGACGAGCTGGTCAGCCAGGCGAAGGCGATGGGCTACACGGTCGAATAGCACGACCGCGCACGAGCACCTTCGGCCCGGCACGTCCGGGCCGAAGGGACGCCATCCCAGTCACATCGGGGCCTCACGGTGGCCCGGACACATCGGAGGAGCAACATGTCGACCGCCTTGATGGAGGACGTCGCCACCTCGCCGCCTGAACCGGGCGCGCGGCGCCGTCCCCGGCGACGCGTCGCGCGGCCCAGCGAGACGCGCGGCGCCTGGGTGCTGATGGCGCCCTACCTCGTCCTGCTGATGATCGCGGGCATCATCCCCGTCGCGTACGCGATCAAGACATCCCTGGAGAAGGCGCCGACACCGCTGGACCCCAGCGGGGGCTTCGGGGGCGTGGACAGCTTCAGGACCGTCGTGACCGACTACCGGTTCGTCGACACGTTCGTGAACATCTTCGCGACCCTGGTGGTCTGGCTTCCGATCATGACGATCGGCATCGTCGGGCTGGCTCTGCTGGTCCATGCCAGCCCCGGCTGGTTCGGGTCGTCGATGCGGTTCGTCTACTACATCCCGGGGGCTCTGGCAGGCGTCGCCAACCTCGTGCTCTGGGTCTACCTGCTCAACCCGAGCCAGTCCCCGATCGAGGGGTTCTGGCAGGCGCTCGGCGTCGACACCATCAAGCAGGCGGTCGCCGGCCCCGGGAATCTGCCGTTCATCCTGGCCGCGATGATGTTCTTCCAGGGCGTCGGTCAGTGGGTCATCGTGGTCAACGGCGGCCTCAACGGGATCTCGGAGGAGACGCTCGAGGCGGCGCGGCTGGATGGTGCCAACGAATGGCGGCTGGCCTGGCACGTCAAGCTGCCGATCATCCGGCCGTGGATCGGGTACGCGGTGCTGATGAACCTCGCCTACGGGTTCCAGCTGTTCCTCGAGCCACAGCTGCTCGACCAGGTCGCCAGCAACGCCCTGGACGATCATTGGACGCCCACCCAGCTGGGCTACGCCTTCGCCTTCAGCAACTACAACTTCCCCGCAGCCGCCGCGATGTCGCTGATCCTGCTCGTGATCACGCTGGCCATCGGACTGCTGGTCGTCTTCCGAACCGGGCTGTTCGGCGAGGAGGAGCACCGATGAGCCAGACCACCGCGGCCGAGCGCATGGCCGCCGGCATGAAACGAGGCATGTTCGACTGGAGCGTCGGCAAGACCGCTCGCGTCGTCACGATGCTGTTCGTCGCGTGCATGTTCGTCCTGCCGATCACCGGCTTCATCGCGATGGCGTTCCGCTCCAACGAGGGCGTCGCATCCGGCGCCGGCGGGCCGTTCGGCTTCGGCGACATGTCGTGGGACAACGTCCAGTACAGCTGGACACAGGTCAACGGTTTCGGGCCCGACGGCGGCGGGTTGTACACCCGCTGGCTGCTCAACACGCTCGCCGTGGCCGGTGGGGGCGCGCTGCTGGCGGTCGTCGCCGCTCTGCCGGCGGGATACGCGCTGGCCCGGCTCCGATTCCGCGCCCGCCGGGGAGTCCTGCTGATCACCCTGATCACGATGGTGATGCCGAACACCGTGCTGGTCATCCCGATCTTCCTCGAGGTGAATGCCATCGGCGCGGTCGGCGAGCTCTGGCCGGTGGGGCTGATCATGGGTTTCTTCCCGTTCGGGGTCTACCTGGCCTACATCCACTTCATGACCACCATGCCCCAGGAGCTCGTCGAGGCAGCCCGGATCGACGGCCTGGGCGAGGTGTCGATCTTCTGGCGGGTCGCACTCCCGATCTCCCGTCAGGCCGCGGTGCTGGTCGGCTTCTTCGCCTTCGTCGCCAACTGGATCAACTTCTTCCTGCCGCTGGCGCTGCTCTCCTCCAACCAGAACAACCAGACCCTCCCCGTCGGCCTGCAGCAGCTGATCGGCGCCAGCCCGCTGTTCAACCCGACCGTCGCCGCCGGGCTGGACGTGAAGCTCTACATGCCGCAGCTGGCCCTGGCGACCTTCATCTCGATGCTGCCGCTGCTGATCGTCTTCCTCGGCGCGCAGAAGTTCCTGATGCGGGGCGAGACGATGGGGGCGGTGAAGGGCTGATGGCCCCGCAACCACCACCGGAGCTCGACCCGCACCCTGGCTACTCGGCCGAGCTGCCGAAGGCCCCGCGCCCGATCGTGCTCGTGGGCGCCGGCGGAATCGTCCGCGATGCTCACCTGCCGGCGTACGCGAAGGCGGGGTTCGAGGTCGCCAGCATCACCGACCTCGTCCCCGAGCGGGCCCGGGACCTCGCCGGACGGTATGACATCCACGCCGTGCACGAGAGCGTCGCAGACGCGGTCCGGTCGGCTCCGGCCGACGCGGTCTACGACGTCGCCCTTCCGCCCGAGGCGCACGTCGAGGTCCTCGAGCAGCTGCCCGACGGGGCTGCCGTCCTGCTGCAGAAGCCCTTGGGAAACCACCTGGCCGAGGGAGTCCGCACCCGCGAGGTGTGCCGGCGCAAGGGACTGGTGGCGGCGGTCAACACCCAGCTCCGGTTCGCGCCGTACGTCGTCGCTGCTCGCGAGCTCATCGCCGCCGGCACGATCGGGGAGCTCTACGACATGGAGGTCCGGGTCTCGGTCCGGACCCCGTGGGAGATGTTCCCCTACGTGCTCGACCTGGATCGGCTCGAGATCAACATGCACAGCGTCCACTACCTGGATCTGGTGCGTTCCTTCCTGGGGGACCCGACCGGGGTCCACGCCGTCACCGTGCGCCACCCCGAGACGTCCCACGCCAACAGCCGCTCCGACATCGCGCTGAGCTACGGCGAGCGACCGATCAGGGTCGTCGTCTCCACCAACCACGACCACCGCTACGGGCCCCGGCACGAGGAGTCCTTCGTCAAGTGGGAGGGCACTCGCGGCGCCATCCGTGCCCAGCTCGGTCTGCTGCTGGACTACCCGCGCGGCGGTGCGGACTCGCTCGAGCTGGTCACCGACGATCGGCTCGACGACGGCTGGCGGCCGGTGTCGTTCGAGGGGTCCTGGTTCCCCGACGCCTTCATCGGCTCCATGGCCGTGGTCCAACGCTTTCTCGAGGGGTCGATCCCGTCTCTGCCCACCGGGGTCGAGGACGTCTTCCGCACCATGGCGGTCGTCGAGGCGGCGTACACGGACGCAGCCCGCGGCGGAGAGCCGCCGGCGTATGACCAGTGACCACCCCTTCCCGCACCGGTCCGCCTCGCCGACCCGCGACCATCTGAAAGGAACGCCGATGAGTGGCACCCGCCTCCACGCCTCCGACCTGCCTCTGGAGGGCGTCACGGTCCTGGACTTCAGCCAGTTCCTGGCCGGTCCCGTGGCGGCGCTGAGGCTCGCCGACCTGGGCGCCCGGGTCATCAAGATCGAGCGACCCGCCGGGGGAGACGCGGGCCGGAGCCTGGCCTTCGCCGGGCGGACGGTGAACGGCGACAGCCTCTCCTTCCACGCGATGAACCGGAACAAGGAGAGCGTGGCGGCCGATCTGAAGGATCCCGCCGACCTCGAGCGCGTACGCGGACTGGTCGCGGAGGCCGACGTCATCGTCCAGAACTTCCGACCGGGAGTGATGGAGCGGATCGGTCTCGACTACGACTCCGTCCGGGCGCTCAACCCGAGCATCGTCTACGGCAGCGTCACCGGGTACGGCGGCGTCGGCCCGTTCCAGGACCGTCCGGGACAGGACCTGCTCACCCAGGCGATCGCCGGGCTGCCCTGGCTCAACGGGTCGGCCGATGACCCGCCCGTCCCCGTCGGGCTCGCGGTGGCCGACCACCTCGCCAGCTGTCACCTGGCCCAGGGCATCACCGCCCTGCTGGTCCGGCGGTTCCGGACCGGGAAGGGCGGGCTGACCGAGACGAGCCTGATGGAGTCCCTGCTGGACCTGGAGTTCGAGCTGCTGACCACACGGCTCAACGACCCGTCGGTGGAGGTCCGCCGCAAGGGACCCCGGTCGGCCCACGCCTTCCTCTCGGCTCCTTACGGCATCTACCCGACGAGCGACGGCTACCTGGCCATCGCGATGAACCCCGTGCCCACCATCGGGCGGCTGCTCGGGCTTCCCGAGCTGGAGGCGATGACCGACCCGCAGACCTGGTGGGACCGGCAGTCGGAGATCGAGGAGGCGATCGGTGACCGTCTCCGGAGCGACACCCGGGACGCCTGGCTGGCCGTCCTGGACGCCGAGGACGTGTGGTGCGCCCCGGTGCTCACCCTCTCCGAGCTCGTGGAGCACAAGGGTTTCGAGGCCATCGCGATGACCCAGCAGATCCGTCGTGACGGCCTGACCCTGACGACCACCCGCAGCCCGATCCGCATCGACGGCGAGCGACTGACGAGTCCGCGCCCGGCTCCGCGCCTGGGCGAGCACGACCTCGAGGAGGGCCGATGACCGTCCTGTACGGCATCACCTGGGAGCACCCGCGTGGCTACGACTGCCAGGTGGCGGCGTCCCAGGCGTACGCACACCGGACCGGCGTCGAGGTGCGCTGGGAGTTCCGCTCTCTGCAGGCGTTCGCCGACGCGCCGCTGGCCGAGCTGGCGGAGCGCTTCGACCTGATGGTCATCGACCATCCCCACGTGCCCCTGGCCGTAGCGGAAGGGGTGCTGGCGCCCCTGGACGGCGCCGGACACGACGACGAGCTGGCCGCCCTGGCCGCCGGTGCCGTGGGCAGCAGCCACGCGTCGTACCGCCATGGCGGGCGCCAGTACGGCCTGGCCACCGACGCCGCCGCCCAGGTGGCTGCGTACCGCCCGGACCGTTTGGCGGCTCCGCCCCGCACCTGGGAGGAAGTGCTCGAGCTGGCCGCCGAGGGCAGGGTGCTCTGGCCGGCCAAGCCGATCGACGCCTACTCCACGCTGTGCACCCTGGCGGCCAACCGGGGGACGCCGGTCAACGCCGAGCCCGGAAGCTTCCTGCCCGAGGAGGCCGCGCTGGGCGTGCTCGACCTCATGCACCGGCTCTGCGACCGGACTCCCTCGTGGTGCCTGACCGCGAACCCGATAGAGGTCGCGGAGGCACTGGCCGGCGACACGGCCGAGCCGTGGGCGTACGCGCCGTTGATGTACGGCTACACCAACTACTCCCGGGCCGGCTTCCGGCCGCATCGTCTCAAGTACGTCGACATGCCCTCCGGTCCCCGAGGGGTGGCCGGTTCGCAGCTCGGGGGTGCCGGCGTGGCCGTCTCGGCCCGGTCGCGAGATCTGGACGCCGCTCGCGCGTACGCCCTGTGGGTGGCCTCGCCGGAGGTTCAGTCGGGCATCTACTACGACGCCGGTGGCCAACCCGGCTACGCCTCGTCGTGGGACGACGACCGGCTCAACGAGGACTCCTGGGACTTCTTCCGTGGCACCCGGGCGACCCTCGAGGGTGCGTGGGTGCGGCCGCGTACCGCCGGATATCTGGAGTTCCAGGACACCGTCTCGCCGTGGGTGACCGAGGCGCTGGCCGGCCGGCTGACCGATGCCGAGCTGGTCCGCCGGGCTGGCGAGCTCGCCGAGCGCCTGCTCGTCGCGGAAGCCGACGCACACGGCGTCGAGGAAGGAGCATCCCGATGAGAGTCGAGGAACGCTGGTTCGAGGACTACGCGGTCGGAGAGTCGCGGACCACCCTGGGGCGCACGATCACCGAGTCCGACATCGTCCTGCACGCCGGCCAGACCGGCGACTTCTTCCCGCACCACATGGATGCGGAGTGGATGGCCACGCAGCCGGCCGGACAGCGGATCGCCCACGGGACGCTGATCCTCGCGGTGGCGGTCGGGATGACCGCGACCGACATCAACCCACAGTCCATGTCCTACGGCTACGACCGGATCCGGTTCATCGGCCCGGTCTTCATCGGCGACACCATCACCGTCACCGCCGAGATCACCGAGACGACGGAGCACCGGAAGAAGCCGGACGAGCTCGGCTACGTCCACGAGCTCGTCTCCGTGACCAACCAGCGTGGCGAGACGGTGCTGGTGCTGACCCATCTCTACCTCGTCAACAAGCGCGACCCATCCCCACAGGAGGATCCCTCGTGACCCGTATCACCGCTGTCGATGTCACCGATGTCCGCTTCCCGACCTCTGTGTCGATGGACGGATCCGATGCCATGAACAAGGACGGTGACTACTCGGCGACGTACGTCGTGGTGAGCACCGACGACCCGGAGCTGTCCGGCTTCGGCTTCACCTTCACCATCGGACGCGGCAACGACATCTGCACCCTGGCGGCGCAGCGCCGCGGCGAGCCGCTGGTCGGGCGCGATGTCGGCGACGTGGTGGGTGACCTGGACGGGGTCTACCGGGATCTCGCCTCGGACTCCCAGCTGCGCTGGCTGGGCCCGGACAAGGGGGTCGAGCACCTGGCCCTCGCCGCCGTGATGAACGCGGTCTGGGACCTGGCTGCCCGGGAAGCCGGCAAGCCGCTGTGGCGACTGCTGGCCGACATGACCCCCGAGGAGCTCGTCGACGTCGCAGACCTGACCTACCTGAGCGACGCCCTCACCCGGGAGGAGGCCCTGGAGATCCTCCGTGCCGGCGTCCCTCACCGCGAGGAGCGGATCCGGCACCTGGAGGAGACCGGCTACCCCTGCTACACCACCTCTGCCGGCTGGCTGGGCTACTCCGACGACAAGCTGCGCAGGCTGGCCGCGGAAGCGGTCGACTCCGGCTACACGCACATCAAGCTGAAGGTCGGCGCGAACCTGGAGGACGACATCCGGCGCTGCGAGATCGCGCGGGAGGTGATCGGCTGGGACGCGAAGCTGATGATCGACGCCAACCAGGTCTGGGACGTGCCGCAGGCCATCGAGTGGGTCAAGGCGCTGGCGCGCTTCGAGCCGTGGTGGATCGAGGAGCCGACCAGTCCTGACGACGTCCTCGGCCACGCCGCCGTGCGCAAGGCGGTGGCCCCGATCGGGGTGGCCACCGGTGAGCACGGCATGAACCGGGTGCTCTTCAAGCAGATGTTCCAGGCGGAGGCCATCGACTTCTGCCAGCTCGACTCCGCGCGGCTGGCCAGCATCAACGAGATCCTCGCCGTCTATCTGATGGCTCAGAAGTACGGCGTGCCGGTCTGCCCCCA
Organism: Nocardioides sp. NPDC058538; assembly: GCF_042719275.1. Taxonomy (NCBI): domain Bacteria; kingdom Bacillati; phylum Actinomycetota; class Actinomycetes; order Propionibacteriales; family Nocardioidaceae; genus Nocardioides; species Nocardioides sp. NPDC058538. Next base: position 215,326 of record NZ_JBHXNY010000005.1, read on the forward strand.
CGCCGGCGGTGTGGGTCTGTGCGAGCTCGTTCAGCACCTGTCCGTCTTCGACTACGTCGCCGTCTCGGGCACGCTCGAGGACCGAGTCACCGAGTACGTCGACCACCTCCACGAGCACTTCACCGACCCGTGCATCGTCGAGGACGGCGCCTACCGGCTGCCGGCCCGGCCGGGCTACAGCGCGGAGATGCACCCCGAGTCGGTGGCGACGTACGCCTATCCGAACGGCAGCTACTGGGCTTCCCGCGAGGAGGCTCTCGGGTGATCATCGACAGTCACCAGCACGTCTGGGACCTCACCCGGTCCCCTTATCCCTGGCTCGGTCCCGACGTGCCCGAGTACAACCGGACGTTCACCTTCGACGAGGTCCAGCCGCAGCTGCGGGCGCAGGGAGTGGACGCGACCGTGCTGGTCCAGTCCGACGACCACGACGGGGACACCGACCTGATGCTCGAGGTCGCCGAGCGACATCCCGAGGTCGTGGGGATCGTCGTCTACGCGCCGCTCGACCAGCCGGACCTGGCCGCCGAGCGGCTGGATTCGCTGCGGGGAGACGACCGGGTGGTCGGCGTACGCAACCTGATCCACAACATCCCCGACCCCGACTGGATCCTCCGTCCGGACGTCGGCGAGGGGCTCGGGCTGCTGGAACGGCTCGGGCTCACCTACGACCACGTCTCGGTGCTGCCACGCCACCTCGAGCACGTCGCGACGCTCTCAGAACGGCATCCGGACCTGCGGATCGTGATCGACCACCTCTCCAAACCACCGATCGGCGAGGCCGAGCGGGAGCCGTGGTGGAGCCTCATCGAGCGGGCGGCATCGAACCCGCACGTGTTCGGCAAGATCTCCGGGCTCTATCCGGGGGCCGCCCCGGACGGCTGGACCGTGGCCGACCTCCAGCCCTTCGTCGACCGGGCGCTCGAGGTCTTCGGCCCGAGCCGGCTGATGTACGGCGGCGACTGGCCGATCTCCACCGCCGCAGGCGGCTACGAGCGGGTCTTCGCCGGGCTCCAGGGTGCCGTGGCCGGTCTGTCGGGCGACGAGCGCGAGGAGATCTTCGCCGGCAGTGCGCGCCGCTTCTACGGGCTCGACGAGCAGCGGCTAGCCGCCGCGACGGCAGCAGTTCCGGAAGCGCTCTGATCCGATAGAGATCAGATCTTTGTACGCCCTGACTATCACAACGCGGCCGGTATCGGTCATAACAGGCGGATGTTTCAACAGGCATCGACATGACGTGTGATGTCTATTACATTGAAACAACCGATGTTTGCCCCATGTGGGGCGTGAGTCAGGAGGAAGCTGATGGTGGACTTCACGAGACGACGGGTGCTGCAGGCCGCCTCGGCGGTGGCGGGCGGCGCCCTGGTGCAGCCGGTCGTCACCGAGGCGGCCGCGGCCGCTGCCGATGATCCGGAGACCAATCCGCTGGAGCTCTGGTACCGCCAGCCCGCCGCGGAGTGGCTCCAGGCGCTGGCGATCGGCAACGGCCGGATGGGCGCGATGGTCTTCGGCGGTGTGGCCGGCGAGAAGCTGATGCTGAACGAGGACTCGGTCTGGGCCGGTCATCCGCACAGCTATGACCCGCCTGGCGGAGCCGAGGTGCTCCCCGAGATCCGCAGGATGATCTTCGAGGACAACTGGGTGGGTGCCCAGCGTCTCGCCGACAAGGAGTTCATGGGACGTCCAAGTGAGCAGGCCTTCTACCAGCCGGTCGGTGACCTGTTGCTCGATTTCCTGGGCCTCGACGGCGAGCCCACGACCTACCGGCGCTCGCTCGACCTGCGGACCGCGACCGCGATCTCGGAGTTCGAGGTCGGCGGCGTGCGCTACCGCCGCGAGTCGTTCGTCAGCCATCCGGATCAGGTGATGGTCGTCCGCCTCACCGCGGACCAGGCCGAGAAGGTCTCGTTCAACGCCACCTTCCAGTCGCCGCAGCAGAGCGACGTGCAGCCCCACGATGCGCGGACGCTCGCTCTGGAGGGCATCAGCGGGGCCACCGAGGGGATGGAGGGCGCGGTCCGTTTCATCAGCCTCGTCCGCGCCGAGACCGACGGCGGCACCGTCCAGTGCGCCGACACCCAGCTGCGCGTGCGCAACGCCACCTCGGTGACGCTGCTGGTCACGATGGCGACCAGCTACCGCAACTACGCCGACGTCAACGCCGACCACGTACGCCGCGCGGAGAAGCCCCTCGAGGCGGCCACCGGGCGCGGCTACGGCCAGCTGCGTTCGGCGCACGTGCGGGACTATCAGAAGCTCTTCGGCCGGGTCGACATCGACCTCGGCACCTCCGCCGCGATCGAGAAGCCGACCGACGAGCGGGTGGCGGCGTTCCGTGACGGGGGCGACCCGCAGCTGGCGGCGCTGTGGTACCAGTTCGGGCGCTACCTGCTGATCTCGTCCTCCCGGACCCCGGGCCAGCCGGCCAACCTGCAGGGCCTGTGGAGCTACAAGATGCAGCCCGAGTGGCAGTCGAAGTACACCCTCAACATCAACGCGCAGATGAACTACTGGCCCGCCGGCCCGGCCAACCTCGCCGAGTGCTGGGACCCGATGTTCACGATGACCGAGGAGCTCGCGGAGGTCGGGCGGAACACCGCCAAGCAGATGTGGGGCTCGGACAAGGGCTGGGTCGCCCACCACAACACCGACGGCTGGCGGGGCACGGCACCGGTCGACTTCGCCTACTACGGGGTCTGGCCGATGGGCGGCGCCTGGCTCTCGCTGCTGTTCTGGGAGCGCTACGAGTACACCGGCGACAAGGCGAACCTCGCCGAGCACTTCCCGACGTTGCGGGGCGCGGTCGAGTTCTTCCTCGAGACGATGGTGCGCGACGAGCAGTCCGGCTACATGGTCACCTGTCCGTCGCACTCGCCCGAGATCAAGCACCACGAGCAGGACGACGAGGGGGTCAGCATCTGCGCCGGCCCGACGATGGACTGCCAGATCCTGCGCGACCTGTTCACCGCCTTCGAGAAGGCGGCCGCCGCGCTCGGTAAGCACGACCCGCTCGTCGAGCGGGCGCTGGCGATGCGCGACCAGCTGCCGCCCAACCAGGTCGGCTATCTGGGCCAGCTGCAGGAGTGGCTGATCGACTGGGAGGAGGCTGCCCTGGAGCGCAGCCGCCACGTCTCCCACCTGTGGGGTGTCTTCCCATCCGACCAGATCAGCCCGTTGCGTACGCCGGAGCTGGCCGACGCCGCCCGCAAGGCGCTCGAGCTGCGCGGCCCGGCGATCACCACGGGCTGGTCGCTGGCGTGGAAGATGAACATCCGCGCGCGTCTGCTCGAGGCCGAGAACGCCTACCTCCACGTCCAGCACATGCTGCACCCGTCCCGGACGGCGCCCAACCTCTTCGACCTGCACCCGCCCTTCCAGATCGACGGGAACTTCGGAGCAGTCTCCGGGATCACGGAGATGATCATGCAGAGCCACTCCGGCGAGCTCTTCCTGCTCGCCGCGCTCCCGGAGGCCTGGCCACAGGGGAAGGTCCGCGGCCTGCGCGCCCGCGGTGGCTTCGAGGTCGACCTGAAGTGGGCTGACGGCAAGGTCGAGGTGGCGCGGATCCGGTCGCTGCTCGGCAATCCGCTCAGGCTGCGTACGCAGCAGCCCGTCAAGGTGGCGGGGACGGATGTCACCCGGCCTGAGGAGAACGTCGTCGAGTTCGCCACCCGGCGCGGCAGCACCTACACCGTGGTTCCGCGCTAGGACCAGAACTCAGGCCGGCCTCGGGATCTCCCGCGGCCGGCCTGAGTCTGGTTACTGGTGGACCGGGGTCGGCGCGGGCTCGCCGGCGAGCACGGCGCGGGCGTTCTCGATCGCGAGCATCGCCATCCGGTCGCGGGTGGCGCGGCCGGCGCTGCCGATGTGCGGCAGCAGGACGACGTTGGGGAGCGCCAGCAGGTCGGGGTGGACGGCCGGCTCGTTCTCGAAGACGTCGAGTCCGGCGGCCCCTATCGTGCCGTCGGTCAGCGCGGCCGCCAGGGCGGCCTCGTCGACGATGGGGCCACGAGCGGTGTTGACCAGGACCGAGCCCGGTCCCATCAGAAGCAGCTCCTCGGCGCCGATCAGATGGCGGGTCTCGGGGGTCAGCGGGCAGTGCAGCGACACCACGTCCGAGGCGACCAGCAGGTCGGGCAGCGGCAGGGTCTCGATGCCCAGGCGCGCCGCCTCCTCGCCGGCGGAGCGGGACGGGGTCGCGACGATACGCATGTCGAAGGCGCGGGCGCGCCGCGCCATCGACAGCCCGATCCGGCCCAGGCCGACGATGCCCAAGGTCGCGCCGCTGCTGACGTCGAGGCCCACGAAGAGGTCGGGTCGCCAGGACCAGGGCTCGCCGCTGCGTACGAACGCGTCGGCCTCCACCACGCGACGGGAGGTGGCGAGCAGCAGTGCGAAGGCGAGGTCGGCGGTCGCCTCGTCGAGCACGCCCGGTGTGTTGGTCACGGTGATGCCGCGAGCGGCGCAGGCGGCGACGTCGATGTTGTCGTGACCGACCGCCATGTTGGCGACCACGCGCAGCGACGGACCGGCCGCGTCGAGCAGCTCGGCATCGACCCGGTCGGTCAGCAGGCAGACAAGCGCGGCTGCCCCGCGTACGTCCGAGAGCAGCTCCGCGCGGGTCTGCCCGGAAGGATCCGCGGCGCAGGTCACCGGTCCGGGCGGCGTCTCCAGCGCCTGGCGGGCGCGGTCGCTGGGCCGGAAGCTGACGTGCAGCCGGCCTTGGTTCGGCGTGCTCACTCCTGCCCCTCGTCCCGGTCCTCGGCGAGGCTGCGGCGGATCCAGTTCTCGATGCCCGCGACGTGGGCCAGAGAGAGCGCGGCGGCGATGCTCGGCTGCCGGTCGGCGATGGCCAGAGCGATGCCGCGGTGCTCCCGCTGGGTCTGGTCGAAGGAGTCCTGCTGGGTGACGCCGCGCCAGATCCGCGCCCGCTGGGTGCGGTTGGCGACGCCGTCGATGAACGAGCACAGCACGATGTTGCCGGAGGCCTGGGCGATGCGGTGGTGGAACTCCAGGTCGTTGGCGACCACGTCCTCCAACGAAGTCTCGGGGCTGACGGAGTCGACCAGAGCCAGCAGGTCGGCGGACTCGTCCGGAGACATCTGCAGGGCCGCCTTCTCAGCGGCCAGCGGCTCCAGCGCCCGGCGTACCTCGAAGAGGTCCAGGACGCTGGAGTCCTGGTGGAAGTCGATGACGAAGCCCATCGTCTCCAGCAGGATCTCCGGCGTCAGGCTGGTGACGTAGGTGCCGTCACCCTGCCGTACGTCGAGGATGCGCATCATCGAGAGCGCGCGCACCGCCTCGCGCAGGGAGCTGCGGGAGATGCCGAGCTGGACCGACAGGTCGGCCTCGCGCGGGAGACGGTCGCCGGGCTTCAGGCTGCCGTCGAGGATCATCTCCTTGATCTTCTCGATCGCCTCGTCGGTCAGCGCCATCGGGATCCTGGTCCTCTCACTCGGTCGGTCGCAACCGTAGCGTTGCCATGCCGCCGTCGACCGCCAGGGCCACGCCGGCGGTGGACCCCGAGGAGGGGCTGGCCAGGTACGCGACCGCGAGGGCGACCTCGTCGGCGCTGACCAGCCGGCCGTGCGGCTGTCGCGCGTCCAGGGCGGCGCGCTCGGCCTCAGGGTCGTCGGCCGAGTCGAGCAGGCGCTGCACCCAGGGGGTGGCGGCGGTGCCGGGGTTCACGCAGTTCACCCGGATGCCCTCCCGGAGGTGGTCGGCCGCCATGGCCTGCGTCAGGGACTGGACGGCACCCTTGCTCGCGGAGTAGACGGCTCGTTGCTGGATGCCCGTGGTCGCGGCCACCGAGGCGACGTTCACGATCGCCGCAGCGGGGGAGCGCCGCAGGTGCGGGAGCGCGGCGCGCGAGACTCGTACGGCGCCGAGGACGTTGACGTCGAAGACCGCGTGCCACTGCTCGTCGGGGTTGTCCTCGACGGTGCCCTGGGCGCCGATGCCGGCGTTGTTGACCACGATGTCGAGCCGGCCGAAGTCTGCGACCGTCTGCTCCACCGCGGCCCTGATGCTCGCGTCGTCGGTGACGTCGGCGCGGATGCCGAGGGCCTTGGGGTTGATGCCATCGGGGTCGAGGTCGAGGGCCGCGACCTGGGCGCCCCGCTCCAGCAGGACCTCGACGACGGCGGCGCCGATGCCGGAGCCGCCACCGGTGACGAGGGCGACGAGCCCGTCGAGCTCGCGCGCTTCCTGGGGCCTCATGACTGCGTCCCGAAGGCGACGTACTCCTGGCGCTGGCGGCCGAGTCCGTCGATCTCGATCTCGACGACGTCGCCGGGCTGGATGTAGGGGAAGCGGCCGGAGAGCGCGACGCCCTCCGGGGTGCCGGTCATGATCAGGTCGCCTGGGTCGAGCACCATGAACTGGCTGAGGTGGTGGATCACCGTCGCGACGTCGAAGATCTGGTCGGCGGTCACGGAGTCCTGTCGCGGCTCGCCGTTGACGAAGGAGCGCATGGCGAGCTTCTGGTGCTCGACCTCGTCGGGAGTCACGACCCAGGGGCCGATCGGGCTGAAGCCGGGGGCGATCTTGCCCTTGCTCCACTGGCCACCGGAGATCTCGAGCTGGAACTCGCGCTCGGAGAGGTCGTTGGCGACCATGAAGCCCGCGACGTGCTCCAGGCTCTGGTCGGGGGAGTCGAGGTAGGACGCGCGCTTCCCGATCACGACGCCGAGCTCCACCTCCCAGTCGGTCTTGTTGCTGTTGCGCGGGATCGTGACGGTGTCGTTCGGCCCGGCGATCGTGTTGGGGGCCTTGAAGAAGATGACCGGCACCGAGGGCGGCTCCGAGCCGGACTCGGCAGCGTGTGCGGCGTAGTTCATGCCGATGCAGACGATGGCGCCCGGCTGGGTGATCGGGGCACCGACGCGGAGCGTGTCGGCCTCTTCGACGAGAGGGAGATCGCCCGCGGCGAGGGCGGCGGCGGCTCGCGCCGGTCCGTCGGAGGCCCAGAAGGCTCCGTCGATGTCGTCGGTCAGACCGGCCAGGCTGCGCACCTCGTCCTCGAGCACGACGACGGGCAGCTCCTCACCTGCGGGTCCCAGGCGGGCGAACTTCATGGTGTGGCCTCCAACGTTGATTAATCGGATCTATCGTGGTCTGCGAGCGCCGAGTACGGCACTCAATGCATATTGACAGCCCAAACATCAGATGTCTAGCCTCGACGTGGCGGTCAGACGACCGTGGAGTCAAAGGTGGAGGAGGGCGGATGGAGATCCCGCTGTTCGGACTCGGCTGTGCACCGATGGGCAACCTGTTCCGGCCGCGCACCGACGAGGACTGTCACGCCACGCTCGACGCGGCCTGGCAGGCAGGCGTACGTCACTTCGACACCGCGCCCCACTACGGGCTGGGGTTGTCGGAGGAGAGGATCGGACGGTTCCTGGCGACGCGTCCGCGGTCGGAGTTCGTCGTCTCGACCAAGGTGGGCCGGCTCGTGCGGCCCAACCCCGCCTGGGACGGGGAGTCCCAGGACGACATGGGCTTCGCGGTCCCGGCGAGCTCGCACCGGGTCCTGGACTACTCCGCCGACGGCGTACGCCGCAGCCTGGAGGAGTCGCTGACCCGGCTCGGCCTCGACCGGGTCGACATCCTCTACGTGCACGACCCCGAGCTTTCCGGTGACCCGGCGGCAGTCGAGACGGCGCTCACCGGCCTGGCGAAGCTTCGCGAGGAGGGCATGGTCGACGCGATCGGGACCGGCTCCCTGTCGGTCCAGGCGCTCACCGCGACGGTCGAGACCGGCCTCGCCGACGTGGTCATGGTCGCCAACCGCTACACGCTCCTGGATCAGTCCGTCGCCGACGGCCTGCTCGAGGCGTGCGACCGCCACGGCACCAGGATCGTCGCCGCGGCCGTGTTCTCCAGCGGCCTGCTCGCCACCACCCCACGCCGGGGTGCGATGTACAACTACGGCGAGGTGCCCGAGGACATCCTCGAGCGCGCGCTGCGGATCGGCGAGGTGTGCGAGGCGCACGGGGTCGAGATCGCCACCGCCGCGCTGCACTACCCGCTGCAGGACCCGCGGGTCGTGTCGGTGGTGGCGGGCGCGGGCCGGCCCGAGCAGGTGAGGCAGAACCTCGAGCGTCTGGCAGCCACGGTCCCCGACGCGCTGTGGACCGACCTGGCCGGCCAGGGGCTGGTGCCGTCGTGCGCGTAGCCCTCATGGTCACCTGCATCAACGATGCCCTGTTCCCCGACACCGGGCGCAACGTCGTCCGGCTCCTCCGCCGCCTCGGCGTCGAGGTGGACTTCCCTCAGGCCCAGACCTGCTGCGGCCAGCCGATGGTCAACACCGGCTACCTCGACGAGGCGGTGCCGGTGCTCCGCACCTTCGTCCGCGCCTTCGAGGGGTACGACGCAGTCGTCACGCCCTCGGGCTCGTGCGCCGGGTCGGCCCGGCACCAGCACGACCTGGTGGCCCGCCGCAGCGGCGACGAAGGCCTGCGGGCGGCGGTGCGCGAGACGTCCGAGCGTGTCTACGAGCTCAGCGAGTTCCTGGTGGACGTGCTGGGCGTCGAGGACGTGGGCGCCTACTTCCCGCACCGGGTGACGTATCACCCGACCTGCCACTCGCTGCGGATGCTCGCGGTCGGCGACCGGCCGCTGCGACTGCTCCAGCACGTCGGAGGGATCGACCTGGTGGACCTGCCCGGCGCGACCGAGTGCTGCGGGTTCGGCGGCACCTTCGCGATGAAGAACTCCGACACGTCGATCGCCATGGGCTCCGACAAGGCCCGGCACGTACGCGAGACCGGGGCCGAGGTCCTGGTGGCCGGTGACCGGTCCTGCCTGACCCATGTCGGAGGCCTGCTCTCACGGCAGCGTGCCGGCGTACGCGTCATGCATCTGGCCGACGTCCTGGCCCAGACCGAGCCTGCCGCGGTGGGTGCCAGATGACCGGCACGTTCGTCGGGATGCCGGTGTTCCCGAAGGCTGCCCGCGAGGCGGTCGGCGACTCCCAGCTGCGCCGCAACCTCGCGCACGCCACCGCCACCATCCGCGCCAAGCGCGCCGCCGTCGTCGGCGAGGTCGAGGAGTGGGAGGAGCTGCGCCTGGCCGGTGCGGCGATCAAGGAGAACGTGCTGCTCCACCTCGACGAGCATCTGGTACGTCTCGAGGAGTCGCTCACGAAGGCCGGCGCGACCGTCCACTGGGCGAGCGACGACGCGGAGGCATGCCGCATCGTCGGCGACATCGCTGCCGCGCACCACGCCACCGAGGTGGTGAAGGTGAAGTCGATGGCGACCCAGGAGATCGGACTCAACGAGGCGTTGGCCGCCCGCGGCATCGACGCCTGGGAGACCGACCTCGCCGAGCTCATCGTGCAGCTCGGCGACGACCTGCCCTCCCACATCCTGGTCCCCGCCATCCACCGCAACCGCGCCGAGATCCGCGAGATCTTCGCCTCCGCGATGGGTGAGGTCGGCCGGCCCGCTCCTGACGACCTCACCGACGAGCCCGCGCGGCTCGCCGAGGCTGCCCGCCTGCACCTGCGCGAGAAGTTCCTGCGCGCCAAGGTCGGTGTCTCGGGCGCCAACTTCGCGGTCGCCGAGACCGGGTCCCTCGTCGTGGTGGAGTCGGAGGGCAACGGCCGGATGTGCCTGACCCTTCCCGAGGTGCTGGTCTCGGTGGTCGGCATCGAGAAGGTCGTGCCGACCTGGGACGACCTCGACGTCTTCCTCCAGCTCCTGCCGCGCTCGGCGACGGGAGAGCGGATGAACCCCTACACCTCGGTGTGGTCCGGCGTCACCCCTGGCGACGGCCCGCAGGAGGTGCACGTCGTGCTGCTCGACAACGGGCGCACCCGCGCGTTGGCCGACGAGGTCGGTCGTCAGGCGCTGCGCTGCATCCGCTGCTCGGCCTGTCTCAACGTCTGCCCGGTCTACGAGCGCACCGGCGGCCATGCGTACGGCTCGGTCTACCCGGGTCCGATCGGCGCCATCCTCAACCCGCTGCTGAAGGGCGTCGGGCACGACGACCAGACCGACTCGCTGCCCTACGCCTCGACGCTGTGCGGTGCCTGCTTCGAGGCCTGTCCTGTGCGCATCGACATCCCCTCGGTGCTCGTGGAGCTGCGCTCGCAGGTGGTCGACGCTCACCGCGGCGGCGTACCCAAGCCCGAGGCGGTGGCGATGAAGGCGGCCGGGGCGACGCTCGCGTCCGGGCGCAGGCTCGGCCTCGCCGAGCGCCTCGCCGGCGCCGGCATCAGGCTTGCCCGCCGCGCCGGCGCGCGCCCCTGGACACAGGCCCGCGACCTGCCGGACCCGCCGGCCGAGTCCTTCCGCGCCTGGTGGCGCCGCACCGAGGGAGGTGCCGATGAGCACCCGTGAGGAGATCCTGGGCCGAGTCCGGCAGGCGCTCGGCGACACGCCCCATCCGACCGCTGAGGTGCCGCGCGGCTACCGGGTCGTCGGCGACGACCTCGACCGGTCCGCCGTGCTCGCCCGGTTCGTGGAGAGGGTCGAGGACTACCGCGCCACGGTCACCCGGTGCCGTGCGACGGAGGTCGCCGAGGTGCTCGGACGGGCGGTCGCAGGCCGGAGCGTCGTCGTACCCGCGGGCCTGCCGTGGCCGGTCCCGGGATCCGTCGACGACACCGGGCAGTCGGCCGCCGAGCTCGACGCGATCGATGCGGTCGTTTCAGCGGCCGCGCTCGGCATCGCCGCCACCGGCACGGTCGTGCTCGACCACGGCTCCGGTCAGGGCCGTCGCGCGCTCACCCTCGTGCCGGACCTGCACGTGTGCGTGCTCGGAGCCGCCCAGGTCGTGGCCGGTGTCCCGCAGGCCGTCGCCCGGCTCGACCCGGCGATGCCGCAGACCTGGATCAGCGGCCCGTCGGCGACGAGCGACATCGAGCTCGACCGCGTCGAAGGCGTCCACGGCCCGCGCACCCTGCACGTCGTCCTCGTCGACGACCTCTGACCCTTCGCCCACCACACCGAGAGGACCCCCACCATGACCCGACACGGCTCCGTGGTCCGGCTGCGCCCCGAGAAGGAGGCGGAGTACGTCGAGCTGCACGCCGCTGTGTGGCCCGAGGTGCTCGAGCGCCTGACCGACAGCGGCATCCGCAACTACTCCATCTTCCTGCGCGACGGCTGGCTCTTCAGCTACTTCGAGTACGTCGGGACCGACTACGAGGCGGACATGGCCGCGATCGCCGCCCATGACGTGACCCAGCGGTGGTGGGAGATCACCGCCCCGTGCCAGGAGCGGCTGCCCACCGCCACCGAGGACGAGCAGTGGTCCACGATGACCGAGGTCTTCCACCTTGACTGAGCCCCGGCGCATCGATGCCCACCACCACGTGTGGGACCTCGAGGTCCGCGACCAGGAGTGGACGCGCGATCTCCCGGCCATCCGCCGCTCCTTCTCCTTCGACGACCTCCGGCCCCACCTGGACGACCACGAGATCGCCGGGACCGTCGTCGTCCAGACCGTCGCGGTCGCCGAGGAGACCCCCGAGCTGCTCGCGCTGGCGGCGGCCACCCCCGAGATCCTCGGGGTGGTCGGCTGGGTCGACCTCACCGCCTCGGACGTCGCCGACCGGCTCGCCGAGCTGCGTGAGCGCCCCGGGGGAGACCTCCTGGTCGGCATCCGGCACCTGGTGCAGAGCGAGCCCGATCACGAGTGGCTGCTCCGTGACGACGTGCTGCGGGGCCTCACCGCGGTCGCTGATGCGGGCCTGGTCTACGACCTGCTGGTGCGCCGGCCCCAGCTGCCGGCGGCCGTCGGCGCTGTCGAGCAGGTCCCCGGCGGGCGTTGGGTGCTCGATCACGTCGGCAAGCCCGTGATCGACCCCGCCGCCTTCGACGAGTGGGCGGGACACGTCGCCGCGCTCGCCCGCCACGACTCGGTGGCGTGCAAGCTGTCCGGGCTCGTCACCGAGCTAGCCCCGGACCAGCCGATCGACGCGGTGCTTCCCTGGGCCGCGTACGTCGTCGATGTCTTCGGCGCCGAGCGCACGATGATCGGATCGGACTGGCCGGTCTGCCTGCTGCGCTCGTCCTACGGCGAGGTGATCGACCTCGCCGACAGGGTCCTCGCCGGGCTCGATGACACCGGCCGAGCCGACGTCCGGGGCGGCACGGCCGCTCGGGTCTACGGCCTCGCCTCCTGATCGGCGACGGGCGCCCCGGAAACATTGGAAAACGCTTGCCCGCACCTCGTTTGTGATGTTAGACACATGTCATACGTCATATCTCAAGGAGACGGACATGCAGACTCGCACGACACGCCGCGCCCGCGCGGCGGCCGCCGTGGTCCTGGCAGCACTCGGTTCGACGGTCCTCGTCGCCGGTACGCAGCCGGCCACCGCGGCCGAGACGACCCTCACGGTCCACGTCGCCCCCGACGGCGACGACGCCGACCCGGGCACGAAGGGCCGGCCGCTGCGGACGGTGGAAGCGGCCCGCGACGCGCTGGCCGGACGTACCTCCGCGGAGGACCGAGGCACGGTGATCGTCCACGGGGGCGAGTACGTCCTCGACGACGCGATCGACCTGACCGGTCCTGAGCACTCCTGGGTCACCTACCGCGCCGCGGCGGGGGAGAAGGTCCGCCTCACGGGCGCGCACGCCCTGGAAGCCCAAGGCTGGCGGTCGCTCGCGGACCTGTCCGAGGAGGAGCTCGCCCAGCCGCAGTTCTCCTCGAACGCCCGACTCGACTCGCCGGCGCTGCGCGAGGGCGTGTGGGTCTACGACCTGGGCGCCGAGGGCATCGACCCCGGCACGCTCTACAAGAACGGGTTCAACTGGCTGCCGCAGCCCTTCGCTCCCGAGCTCGTCGTCGACGGCGGGACGCAGACGCTCGCGCAGTTCCCCAACCAGGAGGGCTGCACCGGGGCCGACTCCAGCTGCCACCTCTACGGCGACGGCGGCAAGTGGAAGGTCCCGGCGACCAACGACCTCATCCAGTGGACGCTGCGCGACCGGTTCGGGATGGAGCCCGACTGGGCGATCAGCGGGACGACGCCACGCGCGCAGTTCGAGGACAAGAAGCAGCAGCTCGCCAACCCCGCGGACCGCGACACCTGGCCCCAGGACGAGATGCGGAAGATGACGCCTCCCCTCTACGAGGTCGGCGGCCGACTGCTCGAGAACAACCGCTACCAGGGCTGGGCGCCTGAGGGGGTGCCGGAGATCATCGATCACGGCACCCGCGGCTTCGGCGCCTACTCCCACATCCCGGTGCAGGCCGACCCTCAGGAGCTCACCGACGTCGACAACACGACGTACGAGACCGAGGCCTGGCTCTCGGGCTACCTCGGCAACAACTACGCCAACGACATGGTGCGGCTGGTCTCCTGGAGCGGCACCACGATGTACGCCAAGTACCCCTCGATGTACTGGCCCCGCAACGACTACACCAAGGTCAAGGCGCTCAACATCCTCTCCGAGATGGACGCCGAGGGTGAGTACTACATCGACCGCCACGCGGGCAACGACGTCGTCTACTACAAGCCGGCGGGCGGGACGATGGAGGGCAAGAGCGCCACGCTGCGGGCCTTCGACGACAACATCTTCCGGCTCGAGGGCACCACGGGCGTGACGCTGAAGGGCCTGTCGATGTCGGACTCGCTGATCAGCGCGGTCCAGCTGCTCGACGCCGAGAAGACGCTGATCGACGGCGTCGACATCTCCAACGTCAGCATGGACGCGATCCGCATCGGCGAGACCACCGAGTCGATCACCGCCCTGCCCGACTACGAGACCGTACGCGGCGGCCACGACAACATCGTGCAGAACTCCTACCTCCACGACCTCGGGGGCGGCGGAGTCCTGCTCGGCGGCGGTGATCGCAGCACTCTCGAGCGCGGCGACAACGTGGCTCGCAACAACGAGATCGCCCGCTTCTCGCGGCTGGCGACCTACACGCCGGCCGGCTATCTGTATGGCGTCGGCAACAGCTTCGAGAACAACTACGTCCACGACGCGCCCCACATGGCGGTGCAGATCATGGGCAACGACATGCGCGTCAACAACAACTTCTTCTACGACCTGGTGAAGAACGCGGGCGACCAGGGCGTCGTCTACACCGGGCGTGACTACACCTATCTGGGCAACGAGGTGGCGTACAACTTCTTCGACACCATCGGAGGCTCCAACGACGCGTTCTACATGGACGACGGCGTCTCGGGGATGCGGTTCCACCACAACGTCGTGAAGAACGCGCACTCAGGCGTGTTCTTCCAGTCGGGCCACAGCAACAAGGCGACGGACAACGTGTTCATCGACGTCGACCAGACCGGCCACGACCAGCTCTACCACCGCAACGGCGAGACCGGTCTTCCCGTGCCCAACGGCTGGGTGGTGCAGAGCCGCTACAACTCGTTCCTCGACGTACGGCCGGGCGAGAAGTACTCCTCGACCGAGGAGAACGTGGCCCGCTGGCACCGTCACTACACCAACGGCAAGGCGCGCTACTCCGACGGAGCGCCGATCGTCTTCCCGGAGATCACGGACTGGTACGTCCCGCGCGTCACCGCCACGGGTGCTGACTGCCAGAAGGCCGACTACGCGGCCGATGCGACCAACGGGTGCGACCGGGGGAGCGTGTGGGAGAACCCGAACTCCCTCTACGTGCCTGCCCGGAACGCGATCGACCGCTCGGTCATCATCGGCGGCGGCGAGTATCGCGCCGGGGAGAACTCGTTCGCCGACCCGGCCGCGACCTATCGCCTCGCCACGTGGAGCGACAAGATCAACACCAACCTCAGCAAGCCCGCAACGCTCGAGGCCGCCGGGCTCGACCTCGACACGCTGAGCTTCAGCTACACCGGCGAGGTCGCGAAGACCTTCGGCCGGAAGTGGGTGGCGAACTGGAACCGGCTGGTCACCAGGGACGGCATCGGGCTCCCGGGCGGCCCGGCCGCCGGCTGAGCCTTCCCGGAGACGGCAGTCAGGTCGCCTGCGCGATCCACTCGCGCAGGCGACCTGCCTCGCTCGGCAGCAGCGACATGTCGTCGTCGGGCAGGAACTCCAGCAGTACGTCGGTCGGCCGTCCGGTGCCCGCGAGCATCTCCAGGGCCGCCGGCCAGAGGTCGGCGCGGGCCGCCAACGGCAGCCGCTCGTGACGTGGCCACCAGGAGAACGCGTGCACCGCACGCACGTGCGGGAGCAGCCGGGCAAGCCCGGCGAGGGCCACTTCCGCAGGCTCGCCCACCCGGGGCTGCCAGTAGGTGCCGACGTTCGGCCGGTCCACCTCGGCGAGGAGATGGAGCGTGGACTCGGCCGTGTCCGCCAGGGTCAGGTCGTGGTGCTCGAAGGCGAGCTCGAGGCCGTGGCCGGCCGCCTCGTCTGCCAGCCGCTGTACGCGGCGTACGACCTCGGCGCGGTCGGTCCGGGAGGCCTCGACCGAGCCGGTGGTGCCGGCCCAGATGCGGAGGCGTGCGCACCCCAGCGCCAGGGCCGCGCCGATCAGCGCGACCCCGTCGTCATCCGGCGTCGCCCGCCAATAGGTGCCGTAGGAAGCGACGGCCAGTCCTGCCGCAGCGGTCGCAGCGGCCAGACCGCGCAGGTCGCCGGTGGGTGGGGCGTGCACGTCCGCGCCCCACTCGATGCAGGCCAGACCGGCCTTCGCGGCGGCTTCCAGCACCCCGTCCGTCGGGAGACGACGCGCCGTGACCGAGCACAACCCGGGACGCAGCATGCTCAGAGCCCGCCGTGGTAGGTCGTGCCCAGCGTCGAGACGTCCGTGGGGCGCTCCGAGGTGTCCACGCGACGCATGCCGTCGTTGGTCTCCAAGAAGAGCGGCGCCTCGGGATAGCGCAGCTCGTCGTCGAGCGGCACCTTGTCGGTCCATGCGAAGAAGTCGCGCCCGAACACCGCCCGGTCCTTGCGGCCGTAGAGGTGGAGGTCGCCGGCGGTCAAAGGACTGCGGATGCACCAGTGCACGCCATGCTCGGCCCACACGGCCCGGTTGGTCATCAGCACCGACTGGCGCTCGTCGGGCGTGAGCACCGTCGTCCAGAAGTCCTGGCCCGGGTCCTCGACGTCGTCGGCGAGGAAGACCAGGTCGTGGGCGTGCCACGCGGTGCTCGGGGCGACGTCGGCCTCGGTGCCCCAGTGGGTCGCCGAGGCGAAGTAGCCGGCCGGGACCTGATAGTGCGCGTACGTCGCCCGGCAACGCGCCATGAACTCCTCGAGCTCGGCGTCGGGGCGCACCCGGCACACCTCGCGGATGCCGTGCAGCGACAATCCCATGCCCGCGATCAGCATGGGGGTGTCGCTCTTCAGGGTCGTGCTGGGTGCGACGTACCAGTAGCGGTGGAAGCGGGTCTGGCCGTCCGCGTCGGTCCACGCCGAGCGGGCCACGTGGCGGCACAGCCGCACCGCCTCGTCGAGGTAGCGCTGCTCACCCAGGCGCAGATGGCCGAGCAGCAGCGGCATGATCATCAGGCCGTAGTACTCCGCGGGCTCGAGGATCCCGCCGGTGACCCGATCCTCGGCCTGCCGCCAGGTGCCCGAGGAATCGGCGTCCGGGACTCCGGGCTCGTGGTGGCGGGCGATGAGGACGTCGAGGTCCTCGCCGATCTCGGCCAGCCCACTGTCGTCACCGGTCACCTCGGAGAGCAGCAGCTTGACCCAGACCCGGGCGTACTCCTGGTTGCAGGTGCCGTCCTCGGCCGGGCGGCCGCCGCCGAAGGAGTGGAGCGCGACCAGGTTGCGGCGGACGACGTCGACGATGCGGTCGACCTCGGCGTCGTCGAGCAGGTGCCGGGCGTGCTTGAGCCCGAGGAGCAGACCGATGCTGCCGGTGGCGTTGTGGATCAGGCCGGTCGTGGCCGACTCCCCGACCTGGAAGCCGACGTGCTTGTACTGGTCGTCGTCCTGCAGGGCGCTGCTCTGGAAGCGCATCATCCGGCGCCAGACCTCGGCGGCCCGGTCGTCGGGCTGCGCGGCGAGGAGCTGTGCGACGGCGCCGAGCGCCGGAGCGGAGAAGGCGGCGTGGCCGCTGGTCCAGTCGAGGAAGGTCGCCGGGTTCGTGCCCCACACGCTGTGGTTGTGGAAGCCGTTGATCGCCCCTTCGTCGGTGACCCAGGTCAGGAACCAGCGGGTGAGGTGGGCGAGGTCGGGTGCAGCGGTGGGGGTCGTCACTTCGGTCTCCGGTTTCAGGGTGGTGGTCATGCGCTGGTGGCCAGGCTGGCGGGGTCGACCGGGTGCAGGGGCGGCCGGCCCTCGATCAGGGCACGCACCTCGTCGACGGCACCGCGGCCCAGGCGGTGCAGCTCACCGCCCTGCGAGCCGGCGATGTGCGGGGTCAGGGTGGCGTTGGGCAGGCTCCACATCGGATCCTCGGCGGGGAGTGGCTCGGGCTCGGTCACGTCCAGGACCGCACGCAGCCGGCCCGTGACCAGCTCGGCGCGGAGCGCGTCGTGGTCGAGGATCCCTCCCCGGGCGGTGTTGATCAGGGTCGCGCCGTCGCCCAACAGCCCGAGCAGGCGGGCGTCGACCAGGTGTCGGGTCTGCGGCAGCAGCGGTGCGTGGAGGGAGACGACCCGCGAGCGTGCGAAGAGCTGGTCGAGGTCGACGAGCTCGGCGCCCAGCTCGGTGGCGCGCGCCGCGTCGATCGTGGGGTCGCTGACCAGGACGGTGAGGTCGAACGGGGCGAGCAGCTCGATCAGTGCCCGGCCGGTGGCCGAGGCGCCCAGCACGCCGACAGTCGTGCCGTACGCACCGTCGATGGTGTCGTCCATGGTGAGGTCGGGGGCCACCCGCTCGGCCCGGAACCGTTCGGTCAGCGGCAGGACCGACTTCGTCGCCCACAGCACCGCGGCCAGGGCGTACTCGGCGACCGGGCGGGCGTTGGGCTCCACGCCGCAGGTGACCCGGAGGTCACGCTCCCAGGCTGCCGAGGTGAGGAAGTACTTCACCGAGCTGGCGGCATGGACGACGGCGCGCAGCCGTGGCATCCGGGCGAGCGCCGAGGCGTCGATGGTCGGCGTGCCCCAGGCGGTGATGAGCACCTCCACCTCGGCGGCACGTGGGTCGTCGTAGGACGTCAGCACCCCGTCGGCATCGATGTCGACGAGCTCGCCCAGCTCGGCCAGGAGGGGTGCATCGAAGAACCGATGCTGAAGATGGGGAGTCATCGCAAAAGCGGCGCGCACGAGGCGGATCCTCTCGGTCGTCGAGGCTGTCGGGGCCGTTTCGGAAACGGCGGGATCTGGGCTTGCCCATTTAAACATAAGATGTGTTATCTTCGTCACGTTGGCGCCCGGGATAGCGCTTTCCTCGCTCCGGTGGTCGGCAGTCCGAATCGCCAGAGTCCACGAGAACAACCTCCGTCGGATGAAGATCGACGGACGACGAAACGGAGATTCCTGTGGAGACACGACGCTTGTGGAGGGCGGGTGCTGTCGCAGCGGTTCTGCTTCCCCTGATCGCGACCGCTGCCTGTGGAGGCAACGGCGCCGCCAGCGACGACAGCAAGGAGGTGCGGGTGCTGGTCAACCTGACCGACAACCTCACCAAGGACTTCTGGAACGATCTGGTGAAGCCCTTCGAGGACGAGACCGGCATCGACGTCAAGATCGAGGGCCCGACCGGCACCAACGTGAGCGAGACCTTCAGCTCTCAGCTCGCGGCGGGCACCGCCCCCGACGTGGTGCAGTCCATCTTCCCGGACGACCAGATCGCCCCGGAGGTGCTCGACCTCTCCGACGAGAGCTGGGTCGAGGACACGCCGATGGCCGACACGTACGCCATCGACGGCAAGCGACTGGTCGCCGGTGTCGGCTCCCAGGCGCAGTCGCTCGTCTACTACAACAAGACGGCCTTCGAGAAGGCGGGCATCAAGGCCACGCCGCAGACCTGGGACGAGTTCAACGCTGCTCTCGGTCAGCTCGCCGACGCCGGCTACACCCCGCTGCAGACCGCGGGCCAGTGGCAGACCGGCCTCCAGCTCCAGCAGATGTGGCACCCCACCCTCAACACCGAGCAGCCCGAGTGGCAGTCGGCCGTCGCCGACGAGAAGCTGACCCTCGGTGACGCTTTCGAGCCGATGTTCGAGCACTACGCCACCTGGCTGGGTGACGGCTACATCAAGAAGACCGATGTCGGCCTCGACCCGACCACCGCCGACGCCAACTTCATGGAGGGCAAGGTCGGGATGTACCCGCTCGGGAGCTGGCTCGTCGCGAGCCTGGACAACGCGGGCGAGCTCCCCTTCGAGGTGGGCGTCTTCTCCCCGCCGGTGGACGAGGGCATGGCCTACCCCGGCCCGCAGGGCGCCACCATGGCCAGCCCCTACATGGTCTACGCCGGTAGCGAGCACTCCGACGAGGCCCTTCAGCTCGTCGAGTACCTCGTGACCGACCAGGCCGCGATCGAGAGCCAGCTGACCGCCGACGGCGTGTTCCGTGCCGGAGCGGCCGTCGAGCAGTCCCCGGTCGCGACCGAGATCCAGGCGATCATCGACGAGGCGCCCGAGCTGGTGGCTGTGGGCGAAGGTGCGGGCGACATCCGCCTGCCCGTCGTCGGCCTCAACGACAAGTTCACCGAGATCGTGCAGAGCCTCTACACCGGAACCAGCCCCGAGGACGCCGCGAAGGCGCTCGACGACTGGGCCGAGCAGAATGGCTGACCCCTCGGGGCCACGACGAGGAGAACGATGATGGCTCTCATGAGCGCCAGCAAGACCGACAGTCCTCCCGCGGCAGCTGACCTGCCGCGGGAGGGAGGGGCACCGCGTCGCCGGGTGATCGGCAGGTCACCGGGTTCCCGCCCGCGCACCTCTCGGTGGGTGGAGGCCTCGATGGTGCTGCCCGCGTTGGTGGTCTTCGTCGGCCTCCTCGTCGTGCCCGTCGGGTACGCCGTCTACTACAGCTTCACCGACTACAACGGCTTCCCGACCCAGACTCCCGAGATCGTCGGCTTCGACAACTACGTGAGGCTCTTCGAGTCCGCTGACGTCCGAGGCTCCATGGTCGTGACCGCGATCGTCGCGGTCGCGGGGTCGATGGTGATCAACGCCGCGGCACTGGGCCTGGCCCTCCTGCTGTGGCGGACCACCCGCTTCACCGCGTTCGCCCGGGTGGTCATGTTCTACCCGCACGTGCTCAGCCTGATCGTGGTCGGCTTCCTCTGGTCGGCGATCCTGGGCCCGCAGGGCGCCGTCAACTCGCTGCTGGAGAACCTGGGCAGCAGCCCGCTCCCGTTCCTCAGCGACGAGACCTGGGCGCTCGCCACGCTGATCCTCGTCATCGCCTGGGCGCAGTTCGGCGTCCAGTTGCTCATCTACCTCGCTGGGCTCCAGGCCGTGCCCGCCGAGCTCATGGAGGCCTCCCGCATGGACGGTGCCAACCGCTGGCAGACCTTCCGCCACGTCACCTGGCCGGCCCTTGCGCCCTCGGTGACGGTGGCCCTGATCACTTCGATGATCTCGCTGATCAAGACCTACGACGTCGTCGTCTCCCTGACCGGCGGCGGGCCGGCGGGTTCCACGAAGACCTTCGCCTATCAGATCCTCGCCGTGGAGTTCCCCAAGCGGCAGGTCGGGCTGGCCTCGGCCGAGGCCGTGGTCCTCATCCTGGTGGCTGCGATCCTCGCGTTCGGCGTGCTCGCGCTCCGACGCCGTCAGGATCAGGGGGTCCAGGAATGAGCGCCCCGCGAGCACTGACGGGTCGCCGGAGCCTGACCGGCGAGCGTCGTACGCCGGCCTGGTACGCCGCGGTCACCGCGCTGTGCCTGTTCATGCTGGTCCCGATGTACCTCCTGGTCGTCAACGCGTTCAAGGACCAGCGCGACATCGTCAGCAGGCCCTTCTCGCTCTCGCCCGGCCAGTTCACGCTCGAGCATCTCGTCGCGGCCTGGAACAACCCGGACTTCGACATCGCGTTCGGGTACGCCGTGACGATCGGGTTGGTCATCTGCGTCAACATCGTCTCCATCGGTGTGTGCGCGCCCGCGGCGTACGTCATCGCGCGTTCGCCACGCCCGGTGTTCGGCGCGGCGCTGCTGTTCTTCATCTCGGGCATGTTCATCCCGACCCAGGTGATCCTCGTGCCGGTGATCTTCGTGCTCCGGGCGCTCGGGCTGATGTCGACGTTCCCCGGGCTGGTGCTCTTCATGGCCTCGGCGACGGTGCCGTTCACGATCTTCGTCTTCACCGGGTTCATCCGGATGCTGCCCGCCTCGCTCGACGAGGCGGCGGCGATCGACGGCGCCGGTCCGTACCGGACGTTGTGGACGATCATCCTGCCGCTCATGAAGCCGATCGTGGCGACCGTGTTCATCCTGAACACCTTGAGCGTGTGGAACGACTTCGCCAGCCCGCAGCTCATCCTGGGTCCCGGCTCGGGCCTCTACACGGTCACCACCGGTGTCTACGCCTCGGTGGGGGAGTACTCCGCCGACTACACGCAGGTGTTTCCCACTCTGCTGCTGGCCGTGCTGCCCATCCTGGTGATCTTCGTGCTCACGCAGCGCTGGGTGATGAGCGGTCTGGCCGCTGGAGCCGTCAAGGGGTGAGGCGTGGGCGGCCGGTGGCCGCCCACGCACGGGCTCAGTCCTCGCGGTTGCCGGCGTCGGGCAGGGGCAGCCTGCGGCGGCGCCACGCCTCGAGGATGTGGTTGTTCATCGCGTCCTGCGCCCGCACCGAGTCGCCCTCGGAGATCGCGGCGTGCACGGCCTCGTGCTCACGCAGGGTCACCGCGAACGCGTCAGGTGTGTCGACGCCGTGGTAGCGGGAGCTCTCCAGTGCGTGGTCCATCAGCGTACGAGCGATGTTGCCGGCGAGCCGGTTGCGGGAGAGCTCCATGACGGTCTCGTGGAAGGCCACGTCGGCGGCGCGGAAGACATCCTCGTCGGCGGTGCTCTCCCGCATCCGCTGCATCGCCCGGTCGAGCTCGGCGACCTGCTCGTCCGATCGCCGCTGGGCGGCCTCTGCCGCCATCACCGACTCGAGCTGGGCGCGGACGACACTGAGCTCGTCGAGGATGCCCAGCGTCTCGTCATGCTTGATCAAGGCGGAGAGGACCACTCGGTCCATCGTGTTCCACGCCGTCATCGGGCGCACCTCGGTGCCACGCCCGCGCGCGATCGTGACGAGGCCCTTCTCCTCGATGCGCTTCACGGACTCGCGTACGACCGTGCGGCTCACGCCGAACTGCTCGCTGAGCGGTCCTTCGGGCGGCAGCGCGTCGCCCGGAGCCAGGCGCCCGGAGACGATCGCGTCGACGAGCTCGTCGACGACGACCACGCCGAGCATCGGCTGCCGGTCACGCGGCTGGGAGAGGACCGTGGTGGTCCGGGAAAGCGGTTGCGGCATAACCGGAAGTGTAGGACATCGTACGTCGCCGCGACGCTGATCTGACCGTGCGGCGTGGACCCGTACGAGGCATCTCATCATCCAGTCAACCCTTGACACGTCATATGTATGACATCACCCTAGTTGCGTGGCGTATGTCACACGGAGCTCGTCTCGGAGGCCGCACGGCCACCCTTGGGTGGTCCTTCTGCCTCTCGCCGGGCGCTCCGCCCCCATAGAGAAGGGAACGGACCATGCAGCAACCAATGACGCGCCGCCTGGGCGCGCTGGCCGCGGCGGCCGTCGTAGCGGTCACCGGTTTCGCGGTCACCACGCAGACCGCCGACGCGGCGGGAGGAAAGTGCAAGGCCCTCTGGGTCTCGACCGACGGCAGCGACAAGGCCGCCGGGTCGGAGAGAGCGCCGTTCGCGACCCTGGAGCGTGCCCGCGACCAGATCCGCGACAAGAAGCTCAATGCCCAGATGGGTTGCGACGTCACGGTCAACGTCCGGGCCGGCGAGTACCAGGTGGACTCCACGCTCGAGCTCGATGACCGCGACAGTGGCAGCAACGGCCACGACGTGGTCTACCGGTCGGTGGACGGACCGGGCAAGGCGGTCGTGACCGGCGCGAAGGAGCTGACCGGGTGGGAGCCGTTCCGCGACGGGATCTACAAGACCAAGGTCGAGCCGGGGCAGCGGTTCTACACGCTGTTCGAGGACGGTGCGCGAGCCGAGGTCGCCCGCTATCCCAACCGTGGGTCGGAGGACTCGCACGGGCCGTACCTCTTCTCCAAGCTCGGCGAGCCCGAGAAGGAGGCTGTGCGGCAGTGGCTGTACTGGGAAGAGGGTGACTGGGACCCGGCGTGGGACGACACCCCGACCAGCAACCCCTTGGCCAACGCTCAGGTGACTGTCTGGTCCGGTGGCTCCTGGAGCTGGTTCACCGACACCGTGCCGCTCGGTGGGGCCGACTACCGCAAGGGCTTCACCACCCTGAAGTACTGGACCCGCTACGCGCTGGTCAACAGCGGTGGCGGCTCGCGCTACTTCATCCAGAACGCTCTCCCGTTCCTCGACCAGGCGGGTGAGTACTACTTCGACTACGCCAACAACGAGGTCTACTACAAGCCGAAGGGCGACATCAGCAAGGTGCGGATCATGGCGCCGACGGTGAAGAAGCTGATCGATGTGAAGGGTGCGACGCCGGAGCGGCGCGCACACGACATCACCTTCGACGGGATCGGGCTGCAGCACAGCGACTTCGTCGACTGGTACCGCGCGGGATGGATCTCGGCGGGCGACTCGGGTGAGCCCCACAAGTACCCCGAGTACGACCGGCAGATCGAGATGCCACGCAACCGGTTCGGTGCGATCACGCTGGAGAACACCAAGGACATCACGCTGACCAACCTGCATGTCTCCGACACCGGGTTCATGGGTGTCTACGCCCTGTTCGCCAACGAGGGGCTGAAGGTCACCAACAGCCTGTTCGAGAACATCGGCGCGGACGCGATCAAGATCGAGGGCGGTTGGCCCGGCGAGGGCGACCTGAGCCACGGACACACGATCTCCAACGTGTTCATCGACCACATCGGCGAGCTGGTGCCCGGCGACGCATCCGGGATCGAGCTGATGGACACCGGCAACAACCTGGTCGAGAACGTCTTCGTCAACCACTCCGCGCGGTACGGCATCAGCCTGGAGTCGCGTCCGGAGGTCATCGACGGCGAGCAGTACACCGACAACAACACCTTCCGCTACATCGAGATCCAGAACGCCGGCCTGGACTCGGGTGACATGGGCGCGTTCTACACGTACGGCGTGGCCAACCAGGATCCGCACCCCGTCAAGAACAAGGTGGAGCAGATGGTGATCGGTGACGTACTGACCGACCCGGTCGGGGAGATGCCCGACTCCGGCACGCGGGGCATCCACATGGACGCCGGTGGCTGCGGGTTCTCCTTCGCCAACATCGAGGTCGGTGAGACCACCGACCAGTCCTACCAGTCCTACCAGTGCAACGAGGTCACCAACGGCAACTGGAACGACGGGTTCGACGCCTCGAAGATGGAGTACGACAAGATCGGCATCACCTCGGAGTTCCCCTACGACGTGACTGCCCAGATCGAGGCGGCCCGCTCCTAGGGACCCGCTGGCCCGGCTTCGTGCTGGGAGCATCACCACTGCAGGCCCGGCGCATCGCGCCGGGCCTGCAGTGCCTCCGGATCGCGATCACGAGTCCTCTAGGTTTGTGACGCGTCGTGCGACGTACTCCTGCCCGAAGGGAACGGCGAAGCCATGGACATGAACGAACCAGGCGTGCATCTGAGCATCGACGGTGTGGTGGCGAGGGTGCTGCTGGACCGTCCCGACGTACGCAACGCCCAGCATCCGGGGATGTGGGCGGCGATCGCGGGGTTCCTCGAGTCGCTCCCGGACGAGGTGCGGGTCGTGGTGGTGCGCGGGGCGGGCGGCACGTTCTCCGCGGGGCTGGATCTGTCGCTGGTCGACCCGGGGCAGACCGAGGTGGCGGGGAGCCTGGTCGCGACGCTGGCGCGGAGCGATCAGGAGGTCATCGACCTGATCGGGGAGTATCAGCGGCCGTTCGTGGCGCTGGCCGACCCGAGGTTCATCTCGGTCGCCGTCATCGACGGGTACGCGATCGGGGCCGGTTTCCAGATGGCGCTGGCGTGCGACCTGCGGATCATGGCCGAGGACGCCTGGGTCTGCATGAAGGAGCCTGCGCTGGGGCTGGTTCCCGACCTGGCCGGCACCAAACCTCTGGTCGACGCCGTGGGCTATGCGCGAGCGCTCGAGATCTGCGCGACTGCACGCAAGGTGGGTGCTGACGAGGCCGGGCGGATCGGTCTCGCGCAGAGCGTGGTGCCGGCGGGCGAGCTGGATTCCACCCTCGTCGACATGATCGGGTCGCTCATCGCGCACGATGCGACCGCGGTGCGGCGTACGCACGAGCTCTTGGCGGCCGCCTCGAGCCGGAGCCTCGACGAGCAGCGTCTCGCCGAGCGCACCGCCCAGGTTGGCCGGCTCCGCGCCGTGCTCGGACGCTGAGCCTGCGCCGAGCGCTGGCGGGAGCCGGCTACGCCACCGGCTGTCCGTGGTCGACGAAGTCGATGCCGAGGGCCAGCTGGCGCAACCGGGTGCCGAACCAGGCGGCTGCCAGGCAGATGACGAGGTACATCGAGACCGCCTGGGTCGCGTAGTTGGGGTAGTGGAGCACCCAGGTCACCTGGTCCTCGGGTGAGGCCGGGTCGGCCCAGATGTAGGGCATCATCCAGGCGATGAAGCCGCCGGTCAGCTGGGACGCGACGAAGATCAGCAGCGCCTCGCCGGCGCGACCCCACCACTGGCGAGGCAGCTCGCGACGGAGCGCGGGACCGACCTTGCGTACGAGCCCCGGCCGCCATCCGGCGCCGGGCGCGACCCGGGCCGAGACTCGCGGTGCTACCGCGATCAGCAGGAACGACAGCACCAGGAACGCGGTGATGCCGAACGAGGTGATCCCCGGAACCAGGGCGACCCGGCTCCGCATGAGGCCGGGGGTCAGCAGCAGTGCGGCGAGCGGAGCTCCCACGAGCAGTGTCGCGACGTAGCACCGGAGCAGGGCCCCGGTGAAGGTGACGGAATCAGTGGTCGTCCGGGGTGGCGAGAGCTCGATCTCCATGGGTGGAGACTAACCTCTTATTTCACTAAGGTGAAACAAATTTCGGGAAGACGGGAGGGGCCGCATGTCCGAGGAAGGCAACCGGCTCGGCTCCGAGCTGAGCCTTCATGTGGTGATGTTCCACGAGGCCATCGCCCGCCGGCTGGGCGTCAGCAACAGCGAGCACAAGATGCTCGACCTCGTCGCCCGCCATCCCGACGGCATCACCCCCGGCGAGCTCTCGGCCGCGACCGGCCTGAGCAATGCGGCCGTCACCAAGATCGTCGACAAGCTGGTCGCCGCCGACTACGTACGCCGCGAGCGCAGCTCGCGTGATCGCCGGTCCTTCCGGATCCACACCACGCCCCACTTCCAGCAGACCTCGCGCCCGACGGCGGCCGGGCTCGCTCGACGGATCGAGGAGATGAACCGAGGCTTCGATCAGGACGAGCTCGCCGCGATCGGGCGTTGGGTCACGGGGGTGATCGAGGCGCTGCGGGCCGAGACCGAGCGACTGGAGTCCAGCGACTGAGAGCGACAGTCGGCCTCGAAGACCGGGCTGCCGTCGGATGGGGATGACGATGGCGCTGGCGGGAGTCAGGTCGACCCGATAGGTGCCGCCTGCGATCACCGGGGCGAGCACGGCCTCCGCTTCGGCGCGGCTCCCGAAACGCTGCGTTGTTGGAGGCGTTCTAGGACCATCGCGGCCAGTCCTCTGGAGTGTCGACCGACGGCTGATCGACCACCCATTGGCGGAAACGGTCGATCTCGGCTTGGTAGGCAAGCGGTGGGTAGCTGCTCCAGTCCTTGACTCCCGGCCAGAGCAGCTCGACCTCGATGTCGTTGTCGCGCGCCGTGATCGAGTAGAGCTCCCGGTTGTCCCGTCGGGAACCGACCACCATCCCGTTGAGAACGTGGTCGCAGGTGAAGGTCTCGAACCCATCGCGGCCGGAAGCGGCTGCGCCGGGTGTCAGGTATGTCGACATGAGGAACTTCAGCCAGGGCACCATGTGGTTGGCCTTGTCCCCGCCGTCGTAGCTCAGACAGCAGCCCTGTGGGCAGGCCGACCAGTTGGACCATCCGCGAGGCGCCGTCCTCCGGAGTGCCAGCGCAGCGGTGTTGTCGTTGTCGAGTGCTCGCAACCCGGTCTCGCGGCGGTCGACGAAGACCGAGCCGGAGATCCGGTTGATGAGCTCGCGTTCGTCCTCGTTGAGCTCAGGCAGTATCTGCAGGTATCCGACGAAGTCTGTTTGGTATCCCATGGGCGCCACGATTCCCGGCTCGCAAGAGTCGGGCAAGGAGAGACCTCGAGGCTGTGGACAACTCGGATCGAGGCCGGGTTGTGGATGGAAAGTGGCCCGCGGGCATGGTCGGATTCAGGGTCGGCGGGTGAACCGGATGGTGCCGTCGGGTAGTCGCTCGTGCAGGTACGCCGGGGCGTGGGCCAGGCGGTGGTGGTGGGGACAGAGCAGGGCCCCGTCCTTGAGGTTGGTCTTTCCGCCGGCGGCCCAGGGGTCGAGGTGGTGGGCGTCGCACCACGTGGCTGTTGCGATTTGAAAATCGCCGGGTGGGTTCCGTGACGGTTGGCCTGTGCCGCGAAATACTTCGGTATGGCTCGTAGGTATCGCCCGGTG